>CALISV010000095.1 GCA_938041615.1 uncultured Campylobacter sp.
TCGGTAGTGACCGAGTAAAATTTAAATCCAACGAAGTATAGAGCAAAAAGACAAGCCGTATAAAAGGAAAGAAATGATTTTATTGATAGATAATTATGACAGCTTCGTCTTCAACGTGGAGCAGTATCTACGCGAACTAACTTCCGAGGAAGTGCGCTGCGTGCGCAACGACAAGATCACGCTGGATGAGATCCGCAGGCTAAATCCGAGCAAAATCGTGCTAAGCCCGGGACCAAAACACCCGCAAGATAGCGGCATTTGCCTAGAAATTTTAAAAAGCGACATCGCCGCGCCGATCCTTGGCATCTGCCTCGGACATCAGGCGATCGGGCTCGTTTACGGCGCCAAAATCAAACGCCTAGAAAAGCCCTATCACGGCAAAACTTCGCTCATAAAAGTTAGCCGTAAAGAGCCGTTATTTACGGGACTGCCGGACGAATTTGAGGTCATGCGCTACCACTCGCTTTACGTGGATGAGCTACCGTCAAATTTAGAGGCTTCGGCCGTGAGCGAGGACGGCGTAGTTATGGCGCTTAGCGTCAAAGACAGGCCGATTTTTGGTATCCAGTTTCATCCAGAGAGCTACTTCACGCAGTACGGCAAAAAAATTATCGAAAATTTCATCAACTACGAAGCAGCGCCTGCGGCAGACGTCGCCAAAGAGCCCAAAATCCGCCCGCTCAAGCCATTTCTAATCAAGCTTCAAGAAAACGAGCGGCTAGACGACCGCGACTTTGAGCAAATTTGTGAAATCATCGCGAGCAAAGAGTACGAGATCACGCAGCTAGCCGCGCTTTTGGTGCTAATCAGCGAAAAAAGCCTCTATCCGCAAAGCCTCGCAAGCCTCGCCAAAAACATCCTAAAATACTCGCAGACCTACCGCGATCCATCGCCGATGATCGATCTTTGCGGCACGGGCGGCGACGGCTTTAAGACGATAAATATCTCAACCACCGTCGCGTTTATCCTCGCAAGCCTTGGCGTCAAGGTCGCAAAGCACGGCAACAAAGCCGTTTCTAGCAAATCGGGCAGCTCAGATGTGCTGGAAATTTTGGGCGTTCATAGCTCAAATTCGCTCCTGCGACAGCGCAAGCTGCTAAACGATAAAAATTTGGCCTTTTTCCACGCGCCCTTTTTCCATCCGCTAGTGGGCGAGGTGCGCGAAGTGCGCCAGCGCCTGGGCATACGCACGGTTTTTAACGTACTTGGCCCGCTGCTAAATCCAAATTTAGCGCTCAAAAATCAGCTCGTAGGCGTCTATCATAAGCCTGTTTTACGCCTATATGCCGAGACGCTGCAGCTGCTGGGACGCGAGCGAGCGCTGGTAGTTCGCGGCGAGGACGGGCTCGATGAGATCAGCCTATGCGATGAGACGCGCGTCGTGGAGCTACGCGGCGGCCAGATCAGCGAGTACAGCATCACGCCCGAGCAGTTTGGCTTCAAACGGGCGTTTCACAGCGAGATCGAGGGCGGCACGCCGGAGCAAAACGCCGAAATTTTAAAGCAAATTTTAAAAGGCGAGATTAGCGGACCGAAATTTGACGTAGTCGTGCTAAACGCGATGTTTGCGCTCTATGCCGCTGGCGTCGCGGACAGTCCAGCGAAGGCCAAAGAGGTCATCCTAGACGCGATAAATAGCGGTAAAGTTTATCGCTACTTCGAGGACTACGTGCGAGGCGAAGCGTGACGCTGGTTAAAATTTGCGGTATCAAAACGCCTGCGGAGGCGCGCGAGACGGCGAGCCTGGACGTAGATTTTTTGGGCGCGATATTTGCCAAAAGCAAACGTCAAGTAAGCCCCGAAACGGCGCGCGAGATAGCGGATATAGCGCACGGGGCGGGTAAAAAATGCGTCGGCGTTTTTGCCGGGCAAAGCGACTGCGAGATAATGGAAATCTGCGAATTTATCCCGCTTGACGTCGCGCAGATCCACGGCGAAGTGAGCTCAAATTTATACGCAAATTTAAAGGCGATGTGGCTAGAGGTTTGGCGCGTTTATAGCGTGCTAGACGCGCTTCCTGCCGTCGATACCGTACTTTGCGATATGCCGCTTTTTGACTGCAAGGGCGAAAACGCCGGCGGCAACGGCATTAGCTTTGATTGGGAGATTTTGCGTGCGGTCAAATTTGACTTTGGTATGGCGGGCGGTATCGGCGAGCACAACGCGCGCGAAGCGGTCAAATTTAACCCGCGAGTGCTCGATCTAAACTCAAAAGTCGAGGATGAAAACGGCGTGAAATCGGCGGAGAAAATAAAGAAAATTTTGGAGCTGATAAAGGCGTAAATTTGCTTGCGACGAAGGTAAATTTACGCCTTTACCACCTAGTACAAATAAAATATCGCTTGTTTTAAATTTACTCATTTTGCCAGCTTTCGGGCTAACGCTGATATACCGCACCCAAAATAAGCCTAATAAAAACTTAAAATGCTAAAATAAGCGAAAATTTAAAGGATACCGATGAACACTAAAGCATATTTCGGCAAATTCGGCGGGCAGTTCGTGCCCGAAACCGTGATGTTCG
>CALISV010000096.1 GCA_938041615.1 uncultured Campylobacter sp.
AAGCGCTCGCGAGACGAGCTATGAAAACTAAAAATAAAGGCGAAGTATTTTTTCTTTAAACAAGGCGGAAACGACGGAGGCGAGGGAGCGTATATGCAATACGTGACCGAAGCCGACCGAGTTTCCAACGACGTATAAAGGAAAAAGACAAGCCGTTAAGGATAAAAGAAACTAAGTATCTGCGTCGCCGCCTTTTCTTCTATGTATGGGATTATATAACTTGGCGAATAAAGATTCTGGCCGCTTTCGATCTCGAGATTTGTCCTTTGCTCGCTGCCGTTTGCGCGGATCATCACGCTGATAAAGGCTCTATAAAGATAATAATCCGTCCTGTCGTAAAAATCATCGTCAAACGGGTCGCCAAAAAGCATGCCAAAGCCCATGCTGCGCCTGTATCCGTAGCCGCCCCAGCCGTAGCCCATGTTCATATACGCGCGCGGGCGTTCGCGTCGCTCAAAGCGCTGCAAGCTCGCAAAATCGCCCATTATCACGATATCGGCGCTCTTTTGATCCATGCTTTGCGTAAAGCCGTTTTGAAGCAGTTTGTTTCGCACGGTGTTTTCTAGCGTGTTTGCGTAGCCGCAGGAGTTTTTAAAGTAAACGTAAACGCTACGCGAGGCTTTTTTTACGTCGCCGTTAGTGATGAAAACCGGCATCGTGCTTCTAGCGTAAAGCTCGGGTGTGCGGGGCTCGCCGCAGCCTACGAAAAAAATCGCAAATAGCAAAATAGAGAAAATTTTTAGTTTCATTTCGCGTCTCCTTGTTCAAATTTGCCCGCCGCAAATTTAACGCGGTCGGGTCAAATTTAGGATCAAATTTAAGCGTATTTTACTACTAAATCTTTACGTTTGAGTAAATTTATAACACCAGCTTGATCTCATTTTCAAGAGTGGCTTTTGGAGTGAGTCCGATGAAGCGCTTTTTGAGATTGCCCTCGCCGTCAAAGACGAAGATCGCAGGCACGCCCATCACGCCGCCCACTGCTTTGCTGAAATAATCGACCGAAACTTTATCGCTAATGACGTCGTAGGCGATGCCGTGGTGCTTCACCATGTCGATATCTTTATCAAATCCAAGGCTCGGTCCAAATATCCCGTAAACGCCGAATTTGTCCTTAAACTCGGAGTAAATTTCATTTACGATCGGGGCTTGCGCTACGCAGGCGCCGCAGGATGTGCCGAAGAAAAAGAGCATATAGGGCTTGCCGTCCGTTTTAAGCCGCCTGCCCTCGGGAAAATAGTGCGTATCGACGCCCTTTGGCGAGTTTAGGCTAATGTGGTGTTTATCAAAGCCGCTATTTCCGCAGCCAGCTATCATCGCCGCCGCAAAAACTAAAAGTATATATTTTTTTATCATAACTCTCCCAAATTTAAACCGTCGCAAAGGCGCTTTGACCCTTTGGCTCGCTTGCTAGCCTCTCGCATGCCTCCGCACGCTCGCCGTCGCTCACGTAGTGGATATTTTCCATCTTGCCGTGCCTTAGATAGACGATCTTGTCGCCAAACTGCCCAAGATCGGGGTTGTGCGTGATGAGCAGGATGGTTTTGCCTTCGCTTCGCAGCTTTTGAAATAGCTCCAAAACTACGCGTTCGTTGGCTTCGTCTAGGTTACCAGTCGGCTCGTCGGCTATCAAGATATCAGGATCGTTGATCAGGGCACGCGCGATGCACAGACGCTGCTGCTCGCCGCCGCTAAGCTGACTCGGACGGTGATCTAGCCTGTGTCCAAGCCCCACTCGCTCGAGCGCCTTTTTAGCGTCCTCTTCGTCCACGCTGCTGTGATAGTACTGCGCTATCATCACGTTTTCGACGCAGTTTAGGTAGGGGATGAGGTGAAACTGCTGAAATATCAGCCCGATCTTTTCGCGGCGAAATTTGAGCGTCTCCTCGTCGCTAAGTCTGCTAGCGTCGTCTCCGCCTAGCATGTACGTGCCTGCGGTTGGCTCATCCATCAGCGAGAGTATATTTACCAGCGTACTTTTGCCGCTACCGCTTGGGCCCATTATGCTGACCCACTCGCCGGCGTTTACGTCAAATGTGATGCCCTCTAGCGCCCTTACTTCGCCAAATCTTTTTTCTATCCCGTTTAATCTTATCGCGTATTGCATATCATTCTCCTCTTAAAATATCGGCCATCTTGTTTTCCAGCGCCCGTTTGATCGGATAGATCGAGGCCACGCCTGCAAAAACGAGCGAGATAACCATCGCTATCGGTATGCTCATAAATCTAAAATCGATGCTCGAATCAAAAATCGCGTAGCCTAAAATTTGCGCCAAACCGTAGCCTAAAATAGCACCCGCCAAAGCCGCCGCAAACGCAGTGACGAAGGTCTCGACGCCAAACAAATTTAGCACGTTTTTCTTACTAGCTCCCAGCGCCCTAAGCAGCGCGATCTCCTTTGAGCGCGAGAACAAAATCGCGCTTAGAGTCGTGTTTACGCACATTGAAGTGATGAGCAAGATGACAAAGCTAACAAGCGCCATTAAAAGCTTAATCTTATCCAAAATTAGGCCCTCTGATTTTGAAATTTTAGCCACGGGCTTAACCGAAATTTGCTCGTCGCTAAGGCTCTTGCCAAGCTCGCTGATGTAGTCAAATTTGCCCGTCACTACGGCTTCGGCGTAGTTTAGCGTGTTTGGCTCGTTTGCTATCTTTTGCGCTAGAGGCAGCGAGATGATGAGTAGCGAGTCCTCTTTGTCGCCGTCTTGCACGATGCCACGGATCTTTACTTTTTCGCCCGCGTTCGCGCCGATTTGTCTTACTTCGATCGTGTCGCCGACCTTAAAGCCGCTTTGTTTGGCTAGATCGGTGCCGATTAGCGCGTTTCTCTCGTCAAAATCAAGCGTTATGCCCTGCCCTTCCTTGACCTCCAAAAACGGCTTAACCCGCGTTAGGTCGCTAAATTTGACGCCCATGGCGATAGCAGTCGTTGGGCCTATGTTTACCTGCGTAAAAAGATATCCGCTCTGACCGATTAGTTTGTCGCTTGGTATTTTGGCGATCTTTTCGTTAAATTTAGCCTCGTCTATCGCGTCACTAACGGGGTCTGCCGGAGCGAAAACCACGTTTGCGCCGTAGCTTTTTAGCTCCTTGGTTACTTTTGAGTCGATATCCAGATATACGTTTACAAACGCCGCCGTCACGCACGCGCCAAGCAAGATAGAGACGATGATGACGCCCACTCTAGCCGCGCCAAAGCGCAGGCTTTTAAAGATGACGTTATAAAAAAAGCCCTTATTTGCGATCATATAGCACCTCCGCAGGCAATAGTTTAACGACGCTTCTCATCGGCACGAGCGAGCCCGCGATCGAGATAAGAAGCGCAAAAGCGATACTAAGCGGAAGCACGATCCACGCGATGCCGATACCGTAACCAAAGATACTATAAGCGATTATGTAACTTAACGCGTAGCCCAAAAACGCTCCCAAAATGCCCGCAAAAAACGCCACGACCAGGCTTTCGCTCGCAAAAAGGGCGTAAATTTCAAAGTTGCTCGCGCCTATGGCTTTTAGTAGGCCGATCTCTTTTTTACGTCTGTAAATTTCGCTAGTCATCAGCGAGGTGATGCCGATAGACGAGACCGCCAGAGCGATGACGCTAACGATACCCATTAGGCTTTGGATTTTTTTTACGATATTACTCTCAGCGTCGCTTACCTGCATCATCGCCTTTGCTGCAACGCCCGCGTAGTTCTCCTCGATCTGATAGGCTATGGAGCTAACATAGGCCGAGCAGTACCACATATCGTATTCGGCGCTGTCTAGGTTGTCTAAATTTCGCCTGGCCTTGACGGAGAGGTCGTTTTCCGGGATCGTCATCGCTGAAACCTCGGCTTTTGAGTACTGTCCGGGCTTATTTAGAAGCTCCTGAGCAAGCTTTAGCGAGGTTACGATCTTATAGCTTTCTTCGCCGGCTCCTTTTAGCACACCAGCGATTTTTACGCTACGTCCGTTTAAATTTAGTTCGCCGCCGACGCTCAAATTTCGCTTTGCGGCTAAATTTTCGCCTACGAGTACGTTTTGCATATCGTCATCTTCTATCCATTTGCCATCGACCGCCCAAAAGCCAAATAGCGTTTTCACGCCCGTTTTAAACTCAGGCTCGTCGGCCACGTTTGCAAATTTATCAAACCAAGTGCCCGTGATTTGGTATTTTTCGCCGCTAGCGTCCTTTACCTCTCCGTTTAGAAACGGCGCAAACGCCACGATGTTGTTTCGCCAAAAAATTTCCTTTACCTTATGCAAATCCTCTTCGTTTAGGTAGTTTTGCGATTTTAGCGGAGTGAAATTTTTACCCTCGATCTCGATAGCTAGCGCTTCGCCCTTTGGCAAGACGACGATGTTTGAGCCGTAGCCTCGCAGCTCACTAGCGATCTGATCGCCGATTTTTAGCGTGATATTTAGCATACAAGCGATCAAAACCGTCGCCAAAAGTATGGTAATAAAGGCCATACCTTTTTGCACCTTTGAGCCGGTGATCGAGCTTTTTATAAGCCTTAGTTGCATATTTTTCATTTTAAAGTCCCGTTTATATCGACGTATTTTTCAGGGTTGGCTTCAAATTCCGCCTGAGTTTTTTCGTTTTCAAAGAAATACGTCCTGTTGTAGTATAAATAAGATTTCGAGCCGATGTTGCTTACTTTTTTGCGGCTTACCGGATCTAGCACCATTTTTTCGACGACTTTTGAGAAGTAGTTCGCGCCGCTTTGGATGGTATCAAGCGTTACGGTTACGAATTTGCCGTCAAATTCAAAAGGCATAGGTATCGGGTTGCAGCCGCCCTCTTTGCCAACTGATGGCAAGAAAATGCGTACATTGCACGAGATGCAGATGAGATCGCCGCCCTTTTTTACGTAGCCCATATCGCCACATATCGCGCACGCGTCAAAGACGATGATCGGCGAAGCGCGGTCTGAAAAGCGGTTTAAAAGAAAAAACCTTATCTCCCTGCCCTCGTCGTTTATATAGGCGTAGCGGTGAAGTTCGTTGTCGGCTAGCTCTGCCACGTCAAATTTAAACTCGTTATTTACTGGTTCTACGATGATAGGATCAGAGATCTCGGGCGGTTTAGATGCGTGCAGGTCGTAGTAAAGCCCAAAAATCAGAGCCGTGACGACAATAGTTATGCTGCTTTTGGAGTTTGCCGCCATGAAATTTCTAGCCGCGTTGTTAAATCTAAATTTATTCGAGCCCACGACTGATTTTACGAGCGGAGCCGGACGTTTTTTGAAATTTATAACCGCCAAAATCAAAACTGAAAAGATGAAAAAATACTGCGCAAACGTCGTATAGTAAATGCCCTTAGCCACGAGCGAGAGCGCCCACGGATACGTAGGTATCATGCCCGCTCGCATAAACTCAAGCCCCGTGTTTGAAATAGCTTGCACTATCAAAACTGCAAGAAAAAGAAGCGAAAACGTCCATAACACGTGCTTGCAGAGGCATTCTTTTAAATTTGAAACTACGAAAAACAAAATCAGCAAGAGCAAAAACGCAAATATCATCAAAAATAGGCTGATGATAGACTGCGTATCGAGTAGCTCGCCGGCAAATACCGGAAAATTCGCGCTAGTGTGAGCATAGGTTAAGCCGTAGCCTGCGCCCAAGGCGAAAAACGTTATCATCTTTGCAGGGTTAAATTTGATAAAAATCCAAAGCGCGCTAACTAGCAAAAATACCAAAGTAGCCGCGTCAAATACCATTTTAACGCCGGCGTCGTGAAGCGTGAGTCTAGCGATCTTAAAAACGACTATGCCTGCTGCAATACCCAAAACCGAGGGTAAAAACAGCGCTTTTAGGCTCTTTTTGTCGTTGTTTAACGCTGCAAAAAGGACAAATCCCAGTAACGATGAGATAACTTGGACGAAATATATAGACATGATCAGCCCTGTAATTTGAGAATTTGAATAAAATTTAGAGCGGACTTAGCCGCTCTAAGCCCGAATTATTTAGCAGGCGCTCCGGTATATTGGAATTTATAAGTCGTGGTGAACGGCTCAAACCATTTACCTACGCCTGTTTCTTTGTCCGCATGGCGACCGAAGCCTTGTTTTTCAGGATTTTCTATATGAAATTTTAGCTCGTAGTTGCCAACGCCGGCGTCCATTTTTAGGTTAGCGCCGTAGTGAGGACCGTCTTGAGCGACCATAGGCATAAATGTGCCTTTTTTAACTTTACCGTTATCTAGGTTTTTTAGCTCGTAATTAACTTTTAGATAAGGGATCCACTCACCGGCTGCAAAGCCGTTTTTATTTCCCTCGATAGCGTGGATGTCGGCCTCTAGGTGGATGTCTGCTTTACTAGGAGCTAGGTCGATGCCCTTTGGCTCCATGTCGATAGGCTCTAGATAAACGGCAGCTATCTCCATGCCGTTGATCTCTACCGGATCGCCGATAGGAAACTCGCCTGCTACGGCTACTGAAGCAGCAAGGCTGAATGCCAAAGCTGTTTTAACAAATTTGTTCATGTTCTCTCCTTTAATTGGTTTGTAAATTTATTTTTAAGCCTCGCGGATAACCCGCGAGAACCGGAAACGTCAAATTTAAGCCTCTTTGGCTTGCTTTTTTTTCATTATGATCACGCCGATGATTAGCGCTGCTATCATGATAGTCTGCGGTACTAAGCTCTCGTAGTACGGATAAATGCCTAGCCATTCGATAGTAGGGAAGCCTTCGATCTTAGTCGGAACGAAAATTTTACCCTCGACGAACTCCATAAGCCCCTTGCCCACAAACACGATCGACATATAAAAGATGATCGCCGAAGTGACCAAGAAAAACGGCTTGATCGGGATTTTGATAGCAAAAATTTTAAATACGTAGTAAGTGACTAGCAAGACGACGAGTCCTACTACAAATCCCAGCGCTATCATCGAGTAGCCAGCGCTATCTTTAGCGTCAAAAATTAGCGCCTGATAGAAAAGTACGGTCTCCGCGCCCTCTCTAAATACGGCTAAAAATACCGTCCACCAAAGCGCCTTAGCAGATCCTGCAGATATCGACTCGCTGACGTGGCTTTGGATATATTTGCTCCATTTTTTCGCGCCCGCGTTTGAAAGTAGCCAAAAACCGACGTAAAAGAGCAGTCCCACGGCGATAAGCATCACCGCGCCCTCCATCACCTCTCTTTTTTGACCAGCAGCGTCGGCAAATATCAAATTCATAATCCACGCCATAACAAAGCTTAGCACGACCGCTACGCCAAGCGAGCTGTAAACGATACTCATGCGCTTTTCGTTGCCGGTTTTTAGTAGATACGCCACGACGGCCGCTACGATGATGAGCGCCTCAAATCCCTCGCGAAGTATGATCGTAAGCGCGTAAAGAAATAGCGCCCAAGGCGAGCTACTACCGCTTGTTTTTTCTAGCGCAGCGTCTAAATTTGCACCTAGATTATCGGCTGCTTGCTGGAGTCTCTCGACGCTCACGCCCGCCTTCATCAGCGCGACTACTTCGCCGAAATTTCCTTCTATCTTAGTTTTTAAGCCGACGTCTATCGCGCCTACTTTATTTTCCATGCCGCTACCTTCGAACTCGTCGAAGTAAATATCCTGCGCATCGCTCATAGCTTTAGCTACGTCTTTTGCGGCGTAAAGTTTGATCGCATCGGCGATTTTTGCCTTTATGTTTGCAACGACTGGCGCAAAATCAGTAGCTGCTTCATCCTCGGCGCTATCAGGCAAAACTACGTTGGTAGCTAGCGAGCCCGAGTCCATAGGTAGCTTGGCGACGTTTTCGTATATCAGCGCATCAAGCTCTTCCAAATTTGACTTTAGTACGTCGGCGGCTACATCGTTGTTTATCGCTATTATCGCCGAACCCATGCGTTTTTGGATGTCGCCGTCGATACCCTGACCGCCGTCTATAAATCTACGGATAGCCTCTTCTAACTTCGTGTTGCGATATAGCTCAAATTTGGCTTTGTTGTTTATCTGCTGTTTTGCTGCGTCTTTATCGCCCTTTTCGTAAGCCGCGCCCGCAGCGCTAAGGGCTGTTTTTATGTCGTTATAAACCACTTGCCAGTGCGGCTCTATAGCGGCGATACTTGCAGGCTGAGCCGTAGTTTGGCTAGCTTCGGGTGCTTTAGCTGTCTGCGCGGCGTCTGCGTTTTTAGGATCTGAGTACTCGCCCACTAGCTTATGTCCGGTGTTTATAACCGGCAAAACCTCATCCATTTCTTTATTTAGATCGTCCATTATGGCTTGTATCTCTT
>CALISV010000097.1 GCA_938041615.1 uncultured Campylobacter sp.
TTTGTTTCAAATTTTTCCACCGTTTCGCAGACGGCGCCATAAAATTCTTCGTAGTTCAAATTTGCTCCTTTTTTTGTGGACCTACAAGCGGCTAGAGCGGGCGGTTCAGAGTGAAATTTAACACAAATTGCGCCTCTTGGCGCACGGTGCGACAGGCGCGTTTGCGCACAAGAGAGCAAAACTTGCGCAAAGAGCTAGCGTTTGTAGCCGTAAATTTTTAAGCTTTGCTCGCCCGGCTCCATCTCAAACTTGCTCAAGAGCTCTAAATAGCCTGCTATAGCGTTAAAGTCTTGGCTTTTGCGCTCAGACGGTAGTAGCGCGCCGCGGCTTGTGAAGTCGTAAAATTTCGCAAATTCTATGCATTCTATCTAGGCCTCAAAGTGGCTTTTCGCCCGCCCTCTAGGCGCTGCGAGATGTAGTTTTCGCATATGCCTTGCGCGTACTCTGCCGCGGGCAAGGCGAATCTGATCTCATTCACGCAGGAGCCGAAGTAATCATGGATCTCACACTGCCTCGCGGGCGAACTCTCGGCGCAGATCGCCAAAAAGATCTTGCACCATTTTGCGTCGCTCATAAAGCCAAAGCGAAACTAGGCTATTTTACCCAATCGCGCTTTGTATCTTTCGTAGTGCTGCGGCAAGACGAAAAGCTCCACGAGGCGCGGCGCCATGCTATTTTACGATCTCGTTTTTCTCGTTTACCTGCACGATTTTTGGCTCAAAATCTCTCGCTTTTTTGGCGCTCATCTGAGCATAGGCCACGATGATGACGACGTCGCCGACGCAGACTTTGCGCGCGGCCGCGCCGTTTAGGCAGATCTCGCCCTTTTTCTCGCCGCGGATCACGTAGGTAGCGAAGCGCTCGCCGTTATTGACGTTTAGGATTTCGACTTTTTGGTATTCGCAAAGCCCCGCAGCCTCGATGAGCTCGGGCCCGATCGTGACCGAGCCCACGTAGTTGAGGTTGGCGTCCGTCACGTGCGCGCGGTGGATTTTGCTTGATAAAATTTCGATTTTCATCGGCCGTCCTTTGTGTTTTTTGGAAAAATTATACTATAAATTTAGCCGCGGCGATTCATTTTTGTTTGCTCGCTACGATAAAATTCGGCGTTAAATTTGTGATTAAATTTGAAATTAGCAGCGTTTAGCTGAGCGGCAAATTTGACGCCGCTCGGCAGTAAATAGACAGAAATTTGAGCGCAAACAAAGGCAAATTTTACTCGAATTTACCCTTACTTCGTCGCCGTTTTGTCCGTAAATTTAGGCGCGTCCGTCCAAAAGTTCGCGCACGACCTCTTTGTCGCTAAACGGATACTTTACGCCTTTGATCTCTTGATATGTCTCGTCACCCTTGCCCAAAATCACCAAAATTTCATCCTGCGCAAGGCTTTCAAGCGCGTATTTTATCGCCTCTTTGCGGTTCGCGATGCATTTTACGCTCTCGTTCATATCTATGCCGCCGCAGATCTCGGCGATGATGCTTTCAGGCTCTTCGCTGCGAGGGTTGTCGCTGGTGACGACTAGTCTGTGCGCGTATTTTTGCGCGATAGCGCCCATTTTTGGGCGTTTGGTGCGGTCTCTATCGCCTCCGGCGCCAAAAACTGCGACGACTTTGCGGTGGCGCAGCGCATTTAGCACCTTTTCGATGCCGTCTGGCGTGTGCGCAAAGTCCACGATCACGAGCGGTTCGCGACTCACGACCTCCATGCGCCCCTCGACGCCGTCAAATTTCGACGCCGCGAGTGCGA
>CALISV010000098.1 GCA_938041615.1 uncultured Campylobacter sp.
GTTGGTGTCGGCGTTGGAGTTGGTGTCGGCGTTGGAGTTGGTGTCGGCGTTGGAGTTGGTGTCGGCGTTGGAGTTGGTGTCGGCGTTGGAGTTGGTGTCGGCGTTGGAGCATCGATCTCCTGAGCAGATGCTAGGCTTGGTCTACTACTGCTACCATAAGCAGACTGAACCAGATTTGCGCTATTTACCACATTGCCCAAATTTCCATACATAGTATTAACGTTAGATATATGTCCGCCTTGTAAAAATGAAACTTGGCTCAAGCTAACACCGTCAGAAGAAGCGACAGAACCGCCGCCAGCAGCAGTCTCTTCCAAATCTTGAATCTGCATGCCGTTAAGCAAGGCTTGTTGAATAGCAGAAACGTCGGCTACGGCTTCACCGCCAAAACCTTCGTTAAATACCGCGCTTTGATCAAGCGACAAAGTATCCTCGCCCACTAGAGCGACTTCTTTACCGTTATTTAGCGCTATTACTACTTTTGCAGTAGGGCTATCGGTCTTTATAACCTCTCCTAGATATAATACATCTCCTATATTTAGCGTTCTTTTGTTGCCGCTACTATCTACCGCCGTAGCTGCGCCGCCACTTATATCTTTTACGATACCTACTTTGTTTGCCATTGTTTTCCTTAGTATAAATTTTGATTTACGGGCGGATTATACATATATTTTATGCAAAAATCTATTGTACCGAAGTACAATATGAGCCATATATTATGCTTTACAAATTTAGAAAGTAATATGCTAAATTTGCATATTACTTAAATAATTCTTAAAAACATATACTAATTTTAAAACTAAATTTATATTTGCCGTTGTATAATAATCTCATAAATTTCAGTAATACCAGAAAGGAGCGAAAATGGAAGAGATCGTAAAGACCACCTGTCCATATTGCGGTACGGGCTGCGGCATCGATCTTATCGTGCGAAACGGTAGAATCGTAGATGCCAAACCTAGCAAAGACCACCACGTAAACGACGGCGAGCTTTGCTTAAAAGGAATGTTCGGATGGGAGTTCGTAAACTCTCCTAAACGCTTAAGCCGACCGATGATGAGAAAGCTAAACGGCGTCTACGACAAGCACGGAGAGCTTGAAGAAGTGAGTTTTGAGGAGGTTTATGATTTCCTTGCGGATAAATTTAAATCCACCGTCGCAAAATACGGCCCAAGCTCGATCATGGGCTTTAGCTCCGCGCGCTCAAATAACGAAGACAACTACGTTTTCCAGAAATTTTTCCGCGCTCAGGGCAGCAACAACGTCGATCACTGCGCCCGTCTTTGACACGCTCCTACAGTGGCAGGTCTTGCCAGCACGCTAGGAAACGGAACGATGACGAACGATTTGGTCGAATTTGCGACCGACACGGACGTATTTTTACTCATCGGTACCAACACGAGCGAGTGCCACCCGATCATCGCTATGCAGATGCAGCGCGGCCTTCAGCGCGGCGCGAAGATGATCGTCGTAGATCCAAAGCGCACCGATATGGCTAAAAAAGCCGATATTTTCTTGCAAATCCCGATCGGAGCGAATATCAAAACGCTAAATACGATGATGCACGTAATCATCGCCGAAAATTTGCAAGATAGCGAATTTATCGAGAAGTACTCCGAGGGATTTGAATATCTAAAAGAAGCGGTTAAGGACTTTACGCCTGAGCGTTTCGAGCGAGAAACCGGTATAAAAAAAGAGCTCATCATAGAGGCAGCTAGAATGTATGCTAAAGCAGGCGCGGCGGCGATTTGCTACACGATGGGTATCACGCAGTTTAGCGACGGCACGTCAAACGTCTTTTCGCTATCAAATTTAGCCGTTTTAACGGGAAATTTAGGCAAAAAGGGCGCAGGCGTAAATCCTCTGCGCGGTCAAAACAACGTCCAAGGCGCATGCGACATGGGCGCGCTGCCTAACGTCATCCCAGCAGGCGCGGTAAATAGCCCTTACGCACAGGAGCAAGCGCGCAAAGTATGGCACTTTGAGCTAAATCCGGTTCCGGGCTTTAAGCTAACGCAAGCGCCGGATAAAATGGATAGCGGCGAGCTAAAAGTCCTCTACGTCTACGGCGAAAACCCCGTAATGAGCGATCCTTGGACCGAGCACTTCGTCCACGCCGTGCATCACCTAGACTGCTTTATCGTGCAGGATCTTTTCTTTACCGAGAGCGCACAGAAAGCCGATGTCGTACTACCTGCTGCCGGCTGGGGCGAGAAAGACGGCACCTTTTTAAACACTTCCCGCCGCGTCCAACGCACGCGCAAGGCAAGCGAGCCAGCTCCTGGCGTAGAGCCTGATTGGAAGGTTGTTTGCAATATCGCGCAAAGAATGGGACTTGAAGGGTTTGATTTTTTAAGTGCGGAAGAAATTTGGAACGAAGTGCGTGCATTAATGCCTAAATTTTTCGGCGGTATTAGCTACTATAGGCTAGATAAGCTAGGCGGCATAAGCTGGCCATGTCCTGATGAAGATCATCCGGGCACACCGGTACTTTACGCAGATCATAAATCGATGCTGCCTGACGGTAAATTTAGAATGGTGCCGGTGCTTTACGTGGACGATAAAAAGGAGCGCGCTAAAGCGGAGGCGGATTTTAGAGCCAAGATGAAAATTCCTGATGATTATCCGGTAGGAAGCGGCGCGCTTAGCGAGATACCGGATGAAATTTATCCGTGCTTATTTACGACCGGGCGCAAGGTCTATCACTACCACACCGGCACGATGACGAGAGAGTGTCGCGCGCTAGAGTATGGCGCGGGCGCAGAAGGCGCGCTCATCGAGGTAAGCCCCGACATCGCGCGCGAACGCGAACTTACCGAGGGCTGCTACGCGCTAGTCAAAAATAAGCGCGGTCAGATCGCCGCGAAACTGCGTATAAATCCGGATCTAAAAGAGGGCACGATATTTACGACCTTCCATTACAGCGAGGCCGACGGCAACGAGCTCGTGCATGCGGGCGATCTTGATCCGCTATCGGGCATCCCGCCGCTAAAAATGACGATCGCAAATATCAGAAA
>CALISV010000099.1 GCA_938041615.1 uncultured Campylobacter sp.
TTATTTGTTGGAGATTCTTCTCGACTATTGTCGGTTTTTCGTCAAATTTGAGCTATAAAATTTACATTAAAACGCTTATCTCGACTTTAAAACTAAATTTTACTGAACAAACGAGTCAAATTTGACGCGATCAGAAGCTCGGTATCACCGCGCCTTGGTAGCGCTTTATGATAAAGTCTTTAACCTCGGGAGTTAGTATCGCTTTATCTAGAGCCTTGATTTTCGGGCTGTTTTCGTTGCCGGCCTTGGTCGCTACGTAGTTGGTGTACGGGCTATCTTTATCCTCGAGGATTATCGCGTCTTTGGTCGGTTTGAGGCCGACATCTAGGGCGTAGTTTACGTTGATAAACGCTAGCGCGACGTCGTCGAGAGAGCGGGGCGTCTGCGCGGACTCCATCTCTTTAAATTTGAGATTTTTTGGATTTTCTATGATGTCTAGCGGCGATTTGTATTCGCCCTCTTTAGCCTTTACGATGCCGGCTTTTTCGAGCAAATTTATCGAGCGCGTCGAGTCTGCGGCGTTGTTTGAGATAGCGATGATATCGCCGTCTTTTAGCTCGTCTAGGCTTTTTATCTTTTTAGAATACGCGCCCATAGGTTCGACGTGAACGCCTACGGTCGGCACGATGTGAGTGCCTTTGTCTTTGTTAAACGACTTCATATACGGCAGGCCTTGGAAGTAGTTGGCGTCGAGTTCGCCGTTTTCGACGGCAATGTTTGGGATCACGTAGTCGTTAAAGATTTTGACGTCGAGCTTGTAGCCTTCTTTTTCCAGGATCGGCTTTACGACCTCTTCTAAAATCTCTGCGTGAGGCACGGGAGATGCGCCTACGGTGATGGTTTTGTCGCTAGCATACAGGCCGCTAGCTAAAAGCGCGCCAAGAAGTATTTTTGAAAATTGCATTATTATTCCTTTTTTGATAAAAAACGGCGCTAAAAAGGTAAAAGCTTTTACGCCGTTTTATTTTAAGAGCGGTCTCTAAACTAAATTTGGATTCGTCGTTTCGTTAAATTTGCCCGCGCCGTCAAATTTGAGCGGGTGGGGCTAAATTTGATTAAAACGTCGGGATTATCGCGCCTTTATATTTTTCCTCGATAAATTTCTTTACCTCCGGGCTCGTGACGGCTTTGTCTAGAGCTTTGATTTTCGGGCTATTTTCGTTGCCGACTTTGACCACGACGTAGTTGGTGTACGGGCTATCTTTGCTCTCAAGCACGAGCGCGTCTTTAGTCGGGTTTAGGTTGGCGTTTAGAGCGTAGTTCGTGTTGATAACGGCGATGGCGACGTCATCTAGCGTGCGAGGAACTTGAGCGGTCTCGATCTCTTCAAATTTTAGCTTTTTCGGGTTTTCCGTGATGTTAAGCGGAGTTTTTAGTGGGTTGTCGTTTAGTTTGATCAGGCCTGCGCTAGCTAGCACGTCAAGCGCGCGGCTCTCGTTTGTCGGGTCGTTTGGTATGGCTACGGTGCTGCCGTCTTTTAGCTCTTTGATATCTTTTATCTTTTTAGAGTAAACGCCCATAGGCTCGAGGTGAACGCCTACGGTTTTAACTAGATGAGTGCCTTTGTTTTTGTTAAATTCCTCAAGATATGGCAAGTGCTGGAAGTAGTTAGCGTCTAGATCGCCGTCTTCTGTGGCTAAATTTGGAGTAGAGTAGTCGTTAAATTCTTTGATCTCAAGAGTAAAGCCGTCTTTTGCAAGGATAGGTTTTACGACTTCTAAAATTTCAGCATGCGGAACCGGCGTAGCGCCTACGACGATTTTCTCGGCGGCGTTTGCTGCGACTGTTAGGCTTAGAGCGACTAGAGAGTATTTGAGTAGATTTTTCATTTTATATCCTTTTTAAAATTTGGCTAGCATTTAAAAAAGGATATGAGCGGAGGCTTAAATTTCTTTTTAAATGCTTAGCGAGACTAAGCGCTTAAAAAGAAATTTGCGCTTAGCGTTAGTCTTTCGACGACTTAAGTTGAGTGAAGCGACGCATTTCGCACATATCTGATTTCATTTTCTATCCTTTCTTTGTAAAATTAATTTCGGGATTTTATGCAAAAAAAGTTTAAAAGAAAATAAAATCAGACGTAAAAATCATTTCTTTG
>CALISV010000100.1 GCA_938041615.1 uncultured Campylobacter sp.
TTTTATTTCACACATAGTTAAATTTGACTTAAAAATCGAGATTTTTAAAATGAAATTTAAATTTCTACTTTGTATCGACGACACGGATGAGCTTGGCGGAGAGATTTCTACGGGCCTGCTCGCCGAAGAGATCGCTGCGTTTGCGGGCTCGTTCGCGCCAGTTTCATTCGTCACGCGCCATCAGCTCTTGCTCGATCCTCGCATCAACTACACCTCGCACAACAGCTCTATGTGCCTGGAAGCCCAGCTTGCCGAGTCGCAAAAGCAGCGCGTGCTGGATTTTGCGCTTCAGCTACTAGAACGCAAAAGCGCGCCGAGTGCAGAGCCTGGTATCGCGGCGGCTTTTGAAAAAGATATCTTAAACGCGCAAGGGTTAATAAATTTTGGCAAGAGCGCAAAGGAGATATTTTTAAGCACGAAGCAGGCGTTTGAGGAGGCACGAGAGCAAAACGTATTTTTAAAAGAGCTAAAAAGCGGCGCTCGCGGCGTCATCGGCGCGCTAGCTGGCATAGGGCTTAGGCTTAGCGGAAACGACGGCAAGATCAGGGGCAAATTTGAGCTAAAAGAGTCAAATTTGAGCGTGGCCGAGCTTTTGGGATTAAATTTTATCGAAGCGGTCGCGGATAAAAATTTTAAACCCCTATCGCCTGATGAGAGCGTAAATTTGATCGGCGCGCTAAAGTCGGTATTTTTGGATTTCAAGGCGACCCTGCTCGTCAAAAAAGAAGCGGACGGCGGCTTTAGAAACTTAAGCGTAAAGGAGCTTCGAGGGTTTTGATGCGCTCAAATTTTAACGAAAAAGGTGAGTTTAGATTCGGCAAATTTGACTACGAAAAGGCGCGCGAAACCGCCGAGAACTGCGCGAATTTTAAGCCCGACAACGACGAAGAGGAGATGGCGTGCGGCGGCGAGATTAGCTGCTACGACTGCGCTTTTAGGCGCTGGAGTGCGGAGAGTTTTGCCTGTGCTATTCTTGCGGAAACTAGTCAAATTTAAGCCCAAATTTGGCATTTTTGGCAGATTTATATACGGTAAAAATTTCTAGTATATAATCATACTTTAAAATTTAGCAAGGAAAACATCGTGAAAGAATACAAACTATACATAGACGGCAAGTATGTAAGCTCAAGCGCCGGCACCACCATAGATAGCATAAATCCCGCCGACGGTTCGGTGTTCGCCAAAGTGCACATGGCTAGCAAAGAGGACATCGAACTAGCTATCGCAAGCGCGCATAGAGCGCAAAAGCTTTGGGCAAAAACGACTCCTCGCGAAAAGGAAGCCGTGCTTTTAAGGGCGGCTGAAATTTTTGAAAAAAGAGCGGACGATATTAGGGATATATTGATGCGCGAAAGCGGCTCGACGATCGCAAAATGCAACTTTGAGATTAGCGTCGTTAGCGATATATTCCGCGTTGCGGCGGGTGAGGCCAGACGCGTAACGGGACAAACTTTCGTTTCAAACGACGACGGGGTTTTTTCGTATGCTATTCATCGTCCGCGGGGAGTGATCGCCGGCATTTCGCCGTTTAATGCGCCGATGATACTAAGTAGTAAAAAATTTGCCTTTGCCATAGCTGCTGGCAATAGCTTTGTATTAAAACCATCATCAAACACGCCCGTTTGCGGTTTGGTATTCGGCGAAATCCTGCAAGAGGCCGGTTTGCCAGCCGGCGTACTAAATATCATTCCGTGCGCAAGTAGCGTGCTTGGCGAGACATTTCAAGAAGATAAGCGTATATCCATGATAACGTTTACGGGATCGACCCAGGTCGGCAGGCATATAGCTCAAAGTGCGGCAAAAAATATGAAAAAATGCACCCTTGAGCTGGGTGGAAAAAGTCCCGTTCTGGTTCTCGAAGATGCGGACGTTAACTATGCCGTAGATACCGCGTTTTTCGGTATCTTTATGCACCAAGGTCAAATTTGCATGGCGGGCTCGCGCATCATAGTGCATGAAAAAATTTATGAAGACTTCGTTTCCAAATTTACGGATAAAGTTAAATTTTTACAAGTCGGCGATCCGACCGATGCGCGCACTGTTATCGGGCCGCTTATCGAGCGCAAACAATGTGAATTTATCGATGATTTGGTTCTTGACGCAAAGAAAAAAGGCGCGCGGGTACTAACAGGCGGCACGAGCGAAAACAACTTTTATATGCCGACTACCGTTGCGGATGTTACGCCGGATATGAAAATCTTTTCAACCGAGGCGTTTGGGCCGGTTGCGACTATTATCAAAGCGCGGGATTTAGATGAGGCCATAGAACTAGCCAATAATACGGATTACGGACTAAGCGCGACCGTTATCACTCAAAACGTCGCCGACTATCTGCGCTGCGCCGAGGAAATAGAGACCGGAATGCTGCACGTAAACGGCCCTTCACTGCAAGATGAGGCGCATATCCCTTTCGGCGGAGTAAAAATGAGCGGACTGGGGCGCGAGGGCGGGCATTTTTCTATCGAGGAGATGACGGAGCTAAAATGGATCACCGTTGAAGGCATGGGAAATCATAAATATCCGTTTTAAATTTAACCGCTTACAAGCTAAATTTATTTAGTTTAGCTTGTAAGGCTTTATGATTTTGGGCTGGTTTTATTAATCTGCTAGTAGTCAAGAACAACAAAAGCTCGCTTAAATTTGATGAGGTTGCAGACGCTTTTTTCGGATTTAA
>CALISV010000101.1 GCA_938041615.1 uncultured Campylobacter sp.
TACGTCTTAAATTTTACTCCAAAAACCGCGCGACAAAATTTAAAGAGAATTAAAATGCAAACAGAAGCAAACCAAAACGTCAAAAACAAGACGCTCGGACTCGTTTTGCTCGGGCTTTGCGCTTTTTATTTTATTTGCGCGCTAGGCATTTTTGTATTGCCTTTTGATGTTCTGGCTCGCTCCTCTTTGGCGCAAGAATTCGTGGAAGCTATGCTTAAAATTTACCCGGCCGTAGAGAGAGCTTTTACTCATACCGATTTTACTCAAAAGGCAGCATTTTATATCGCTTATATGGGGATTATAAAGGTCATCACGCTTGTTGTTTACATGGGTTGCTTTTTGTGTCATAGGGCCGGTAGGGTCGCCATGGCAAAGGCCGTAAAAAAACAAAGTGTCGCAAGCAGAGCATTTGTTTCTATTTTTGGTATTTTTGCTACGGTATTGATGATAAATTTGGACTTTAACGGCACTTATATCGGTTATCGAAATCCAAGATACTCGTCTGAATACGAATGGGTGCTGAAGTCTCCAGGAGAGCTGTTCTGGCAGATGTGTATTGATTTTATGTTTGTAGTTTTTGTTGCAGCTTGTATATTTTACGTATCATTGCAAATTCGGTTGCTATTTCGCAAGCGTAAAAACGCCTAAATTTGGCAAATTTATCTGAAAAATTTATCGAGCAAGCCTTGCTTTGGCGTTATTATTTCAGACGGCGAGCCGTTTACGCTGTGATAGATGGCTTTGCCGTATTTCGTCGCGTAGTATCTGAGTAAAATTCGCTGCAAATTTGGCTCGGTACTAGGCACGAACCAGCCGTTATTAGTTACCGCGATCATGACGTCAAATTCGCCCGCAAACAGCTCGTCTCTAGTCGCTTCGTAGCAGATCGCGTTTCTGATTTTTACGCCATCTATCTCGTAGTCGCTAGGAGCGCTCGCCGTCTCAAAATCCTTTGCGCCGCCGAAAAATATTTTATTTATCAAATCTCTCGCAAACGCCGGTAGCGGGATCTCCTCTCCAAAAGGCACGAGGATAAATTTATCCAACCGCCACATCTTGCCGCGATCAAAGAAAAACGCA
Source organism: uncultured Campylobacter sp. (assembly GCA_938041615.1). Taxonomy (GTDB): domain Bacteria; phylum Campylobacterota; class Campylobacteria; order Campylobacterales; family Campylobacteraceae; genus Campylobacter_A. Next base: position 1,081 of record CALISV010000101.1, read on the forward strand.
GAGTTGTAACTCGCGCCGTTTTCCAGGGCTAGCGCGCCTGCGACGATAGCGATCTTTTGCGATTTTTCGAGTAGTTCGGCGATGAGATTTCGCTCGTGCGTCATATAGACGGGAAAGGCGCTCTCTGGCAAGATAACCGCTCTAAAGCCCGCGTTTGTCGCCTCATCAATGATGGCTAAATTTTGATTTATAAACTCGTTTTTTAGCTGCTTTTGCCACTTTAGCTCTTGCGCGACTTCGGTGTTTGCCAGTTTTACTTCAAAAGGCAGAGTTTTAAAATTTGGCGTACCATACTGCACCGCGCAGGCTAAAAGCGCGGCAAAAGCGATAAATTTGAGGCGGTTTTTGACGTAAAACAGGCACAAAATCGCGGCAAAAATAAACGCAAGGGCGAGCAAATTCGGCGCAAAAATTCCCGGCACGAAAATAGCCTCCAAATTTAGCCAATTAAAGCCGAATGGATGGATGTTTGAAACCAAGATAAGCAGCAAAGCCTTTAGCCAAATTTGAGCCGGGATGCCCGCTATCAAAAAAAGCGCGCCGTAGATGATCCCGATAGCTAAAATCTCAAGCGGGATGAGGTAGCTAAGCTCGTAATAAACGAGGCTAAAGCTGATCCAGTAAAACCACGAAATCCCGATAAAAAATCCCGTCCAAAAAAAGCCGCGACAGTCAAATTTGAGTAGCAAATAAAAGCCCGCGATCGCAAAAAAAGGCGAGATGAAATTTAAAATTTCGCCGCCTAAGACATCGGCTAGTATAAAATTTGAGATTAAAATCGCGCCGACAAAGGCTTTTATTATAATTTTAGTGCTAAAATAAGGGCTTAAAATTTTTTTTATCAAGGAACCCCATGCAAGAAGGAAATTTCGTAGCTTCATTACTGCCTCTAGTCGTGCTTTTCGCGATATTTTATTTTTTGGTTATCAGACCGCAGCAAAAACAGCAAAAAGCTCATGCCGCGATGCTAGCCGCACTCGAAAAGGGCGACAAGATCATAACTAGCGGCGGACTAATCTGCGAGGTGATAAAACCGGAAGAGGATTTTATCAGAGTTAAGCTTAACGACGACGTAATCGTGCGCGTTTCACGCGAATTCGTCGCGAGAAAAATAGAAAAAACAGAGACGAAAGCAAATGCGTAACGGCAAAATAACGTATAGGCTGATCATCTTTGCTTTGGCTTTGATTTTCGGCATTATCTTTTCCGCGCCGTCTTTTACGGACAAGCTAGGTGGGTCTAAAATCAGTCTAGGTCTTGATTTGCAGGGCGGACTTCATATGCTTCTTGGCGTTGAGACCGAGGAGGCCGTGCACTCAAAGATCAAATCTATAGCCGCTAGCGTTAA
>CALISV010000102.1 GCA_938041615.1 uncultured Campylobacter sp.
AAAACACTCCAAAAAACTATCTGTAAATTTGTTTCAAGTAAAATTTTAAAAATCATAAATTTCTAAACTCAAATTTTTACCGATTTTATTTTAAATTTAAAAATAAACAGAGAAATACTCAAGCAAGCAGCCAAATTTTGCTATCCTAAAGGCAAATTTAGCTAAATCCCAAGCCTATCCTTCGCCGCTTGCGTGATTTCCTCTTCGTAGTCGTAGTATTCAAACGTCGCGCCGTGCTGAAACGCGCCGTTTAGGATGTCGCCGCTTTGGCGATTTTTAAGGTCTATATCGGCAATCTTAAAGCCGTCCAGCGTCTCGCAAAACTCCCTCAGGCGCGTCGGCGGATTTTTAAGCTTTGTAAATAAAAAGCAAAATCCGCTCCCGCCGTTTCGCCCTACTCGTCCGCGCAGCTGATGCAGGCTTGCTAATCCTAGCCTTTCCGCCCCCACGATCACGATCGTGCTAAGCCGCGGAAGCGAGATGCCGACCTCGACCACCGTCGTCGAGAGCAGCACGTCGCCGCGCTCGCGAAATTCGCGCAGCACTTGCTCTTTTTCTTTGTCCTTACCGTGCGTTACGTAGACGTTTGCAAAATTGGCCCGCCAAAACCCCTGCGCTTCCTCCAGCCCCTGATAGTTCGAGCTTTCGCTGCCCTCCACGAGCGGATATATCACGGCGACTTGCTTGCCTTTAGCGATTTGCGCTTTGATATGCGCCAGTAGCTCCCCAAAGTCCACACTTTGTAAAATTTGCGTATGGATATGCTTTTCAAAAGGCATCTGCCGCAGGAAACTAAATTCTGCAAAGCTGCTTTGTATCATGCTTAGCGTGCGTGGGATCGGAGTTGCAGAAAACTGCACGACGTGAGCTCTGGTCTCGCCTGCTGTTTTTGCTTGCCGTTTTTGGGGCGAGATTTCAGTCAAATTTAACCGCTCGCCATCCTTAAATTTATCGTCCACTTCGTCAAGCTGCGGGTCTCGCCCAAGCTCTCCGCTAGCTAGAGCGTTGATTTTCTCGCGCTGATTCGAGCCGAAACGGTGCTGCTCATCTATCATAACGAGCGGTGCAGCCGGCAAATTTTGATACAGCAAAACGTGCGTGCCGATGATGAGATTTACTCCGTCAAATTCGGGCTTATCGCCGCTTTTAACAAGCAAAACCCGCATAAAATCAGGCAACAAACGCGCCGCCTCTGCGTAAATTTGCTCGGCTAGTATCGATGTGGGTGCCATAATGAGCGCAGGGTCGGGATAGACGCTAAGCGCGGTGGCTAGCATCACAAGAGTCTTACCGCTACCCACATCGCCCATCACGACGCGCCGCACCGCCTCCTCGCCGCTAAAGTCTGCGCGCAGATCGGCGATGGCATTTAGTTGGTCGGAAGTCGGCGCAAACGGCAAATTTTTAAGCCACTCCGAGATATCAAAAAGCTTGATTTTAGGCGCCTTAAAGTGAGTTTTTTTGGCGTTTAGCTTTTTTAGGTAGTTGTAAATTTCGACGAATTTTAACACCTCTTCGCCCGTTTTTTCTCGCACGAGAGCCTCTAGCATCGTGACGCTTTTTTCGTCTCCTCTGTGCAGATCTAGCAAAAACTCAGCCTCCTTAGGCGCGAGTCCCGCCTCGATCAAATTTGGCAAATTTACGTATTTTTGGATCAAATTTTTAAACGAATCGTCTCTGAGAGAGAGTTTGTATTTGGGTATGATTTCGTTTATTTTCGTGACGATTTTTGGATTTGTTAGCTGCCACGAGCCGTAGGCGTAGGCGCATTTGCCGCTTACAAATACGCTTTTGCCGACCTTAAAAGCGCCGTGATGCCAAGGCTTGGCGTTAAAAATCACGATTTTGACGTTTTGCTCCCACGCCTCGCACCAGCATACGGCGTGTAGCATCCCGCCCTGGCGATACGCGCTTTTTATCTCTACGGCGACGCTCACGTGTCCGTCTTTTGGCGCGGCGGCCAGGCTCGTATCCTCAAAGCTTTTAGGAAGCTTTAGCGCGAGGTCGAGCAGGGTGGTTACGCCGATTTTTTTTAGATTGATTTTGTCTTTTTCATCAAATTTCATTGTAAAGCACGGCAAAACTGAGCTTTTCTATCTCCGCATGCTCCGCGATGAATGCGTTTAGCTCGGCAAGCTTTAGCTTTGAGATTTTTTCTAGCTCGTCTTTAAAATTTCCTAGTTTAAAGCCGTTATAAAACTCGCTCTGAGCGATGTTTAAGCGGTTAAAAAGCGTCTCCTGGCGTAGCGGCTGAGAGCCTAGCAAAAATCTTTTGGCCTGCGCTAGCTCGCCTGCTTTCACGCCGTTTTTGACGAATTTTGTAAATTCGTATTTCACGACCGCGACCGCCTCGCTCCTGCTCTCGTTTTTGGTTTGCAGATAGCCCCAAATTTGCAAGTGGCTCAGCGCAAATTCGCTCCTAGCATACGCCGAATACGCTAGCCCGCGCTTCACGCGGATCTCCTCCATCAGCCTACTGCCAAAGCCGCCCTCACCCAAAATAAACGTCGCGACCTTGGCTTTGTACCGCTCTTTGCTGGAAACGTCAAAAGGCGCGCCAAAGTAGATATAGGCTTGCTCGCTAGGTTTGATTATGGACTTTTGGCCGCATTTTTCATCGGTTTTTAGTAGTTTTAGCTCGCGCGCCTCGCCCGCCTTTAGCGAGCTTAAAATCTCGTCTAAATTTAGCTCCTCTGGCGCCACTTCGCCGCCCAGCACTACAAATAAATTTGCCAGATCAAGCTTGCTAGCGATGAAGTTTTTAACGTCCTCTAGCGTGATACTCTCCACGCTTTGCTTCGTGCCGATGCTAGGTCTTGCTAGATTCGTACCGGGATATAGCAGCCCGTTTAGCGCGACTCTAGCTAGATAGTCGTAGTCGCTCTCGTTGCCCGAAATTTCGCCCAGCGTCAGAGTTCGAACCTTTTCAAAGCTTTTTTGGCTTAAATTTGGCTCCTCTAAAAGCTCTTTTAGCTTGGCAAGCGCGAAAGAAAAGTGCTCCTTTAGGCAGTTTAGCTCAAACGCAAACGTCTCAAATCCAGCGCTCGCGTAAAGGCTTATCGCGCGCGTTTCAAGCTCTTTGGCAAAGCCCGCCGCACCCTTGCTTAGCGTGCCTTCGTCGAAAATTTTCGCGACGAATTTAGCTAGTCCCGCCTTGTCCTCTACGCAAGCTCCGGCAACCTTAAAAATGAGCTTTAGGCTCACGGCAGGCAGTGTTTTACTCGCCTCGTAGACGGCCGGGATTTGTAAATTTGCGGCTTTTAAATTTATGATTTTCATCAATAAAACCTTTCTAAAATATCGTAATTGGTATTGCGTTTGGCGGGTTTTTCGCCGATGTCTTTGATGAGGCGTATCATCTCGTCTTGATTCATGCGGTAGCTAGCGCCCGCGGCCTTGACGACGTTTTCCTCCATCATCGTGCTGCCTAGGTCGTTTGCGCCAAACAGCAGCGCCAGCTGCCCGATGTAGCTGCCCTGCGTGACCCAGCTGCTTTGGATGTTTGGTACGTTATCTAAAAATAGCCTAGAGACCGCAAGCAGGCGCAGATAGCGATTCGAGCTTTGTTTTTTGATCTCGGGATGCTCGGCGGCTAGGCGGGTATTTAGCCCCTGAAAGCTCCACAAAATAAACGCTCTAAAGCCGCTCGTCTCATCCTGCAAGCTCCTGATATGCTCCCAGTGTTCCACGATCTCGCGCGTGGTTTCGACGGTGCCAAACATCATCGTAGCAGTCGTCTTTAGCCCCTCCCCGTGCGCCTCGCGGTGGATACGTAGCCAGGTTTCTACGTCGCATTTTTTAGGTGCGATCACGTCGCGGACGCGGTCGCTGAGTATCTCTGCTCCGGCGCCCGGCATCGAGTAGAGTCCTTTTTCTCGCAGCCTACGCAGCACCTCCCTCGTGCTGATACGCGAAATCCTCGCGATATAGTCAATCTCGACCGCGGAAAATCCGTGAATCGTGATGCTTGGATATTTTTTTGCTATAAACTCCACGAGATCCTCGTACCACTCGATTTTTAGCTTCGGGTGTACGCCGCCTTGAAATAAAATTTGAGTTCCGCCGATAGCGATGAGTTCCTCGATCTTTTGCCCGATCTCGTCAAAGCCGAGCACGTAGGCGTCCTCATCCTTGTGATCGCGGTAAAACGCACAAAATTTACAGTCCACCCAGCACGCGTTCGTGTAGTTGATATTTCTATCCACGATAAAGGTCGTGACGCCGTCTGGATGCAGCTCGCGTTTGCGCGCTAGAGCCATCGCTCCAAGCTCGTTTAGATCGGCGTTTTCTATCAAATTTACCGCCTCGTCTACGCTTAGTCTAGTCAAATTTTTCCTTTAAATTTTTTACGCGAGTTTAGCGAAAAACGCTTTTATCTTTGATAAATTCACGTCTTTAACGTCTTGCGGATATTGTTTCGCGCCTCAACGCAAAGAAAAAGAAATGATTTTAAAATCCGCAAAAGATGCTCTCGAGCTAAAATTTAGCCTTTTGTCGCTAGCTGCGACGCTCCGCACCGTCACAGATAATCGAACATATAAAGCCCAGAGTCAAATTTGCAACAGCTTTTTAAATTTAACCCGATTTATAAAGCTTAAATTTGATAAAATCGCGAGACATTTTACCAAAGGAGAAAAGATGAAAAATTTAGTTTTAGCTGCGATTGCGGCGCTATTTTTTGCAGGCTGCGCGGCGAACAAACCAGCTCCTGCCGAGCAAAACGCGCAAGAGTATCGCCACGCTACGCAGATAAAAGATGCAAGCTGCCCGCATCACGGCATGGCAAACGCTAGCTGCGCACAGGCTCACGGCGCGATGAAAGAGTGCCCTCATCACGGAAATCACGGAGTAGACAAAAGCCTGGGCTGTAGCGGCGAAAGCGACAAATCAAAACCATGCCCAAAGTGCGACGCGAAAGCGCAAGGATGTGCACAACATAAAGAGTGCACTCATCATGGCAAAAGCGGCGCAAGCGACAAAGCGCACGCCTGTCCTCATCACAAACACTAAAATTTAATGCGGTCAAGGTCAAATTTGGCCGCAGTTTCTCTCAAAATTACACCAGCTAACAACATCAAAATCAAGTCAAATTTCACAACAAAGTAGTTAAAAGTCGGTTTTAGTCTCGTCGTCTAAAATTTTAAGCAGGCTA
>CALISV010000103.1 GCA_938041615.1 uncultured Campylobacter sp.
CTAACAAAAGGAGTTTACGCTCCGAAAAGTGTCATCCTCCACGCGGCGTTGCTGCTTCAGGGTTTCCCCCATTGAGCAATATTCCCTACTGCTGCCTCCCGTAGGAGTCTGGACCGTGTCTCAGTTCCAGTGTGACTGATCATCCTCTCAGACCAGTTACGCGTCATAGCCTTGGTAAGCCATTACCTTACCAACTAGCTGATACGATATAGCCCTATCCATTACCGAAAAACTTTCCCGTATCTACTTATATAGATACGGAGTATAAGGTATTAGCAGTCGTTTCCAACTGTTGTCCCTTAGTAATGGGCAAGTTAGCTATATATTACTCACCCGTGCGCCACTAAGATTAAATAGCAAGCTACTTAATCTCCGTTCGACTTGCATGTATTAGGCACGCCGCCAGCGTTCACTCTGAGCCAGGATCAAACTCTCCATATTAAATTACCCAAATCATTAAAGATATTAGGATTTTATTATGAAGTTTTAATCAAAAAACTTTAATTTTATTAATTAGTTTTATCTCTTATCTACTTTCCAAGGAAAGCCTGATAAAAGATTGGCTCAATCGATCACTTGTTTAGATTTCAAAGATTGACTAATTAGTTTAACAGTGTTAATTTAAAAAACATAATTTAAAAAGCTAAATTCAAGATTCTCAAAAATTAGAGAATGGTCTATTTAACTCAAAAATTAAAACTTACGATATTAAAAGAAAAGGCTTTATTAACGTGAAAGTTAAAGGTGGTTTCTCAATTCGTGAGCTCGAATTATACAGATAGGATGCTTAAAAAATACTGAAGAATAAGATGGTTAAGAAGAAATTTTAGAGATTTTTTGTTGGGCGTTTTGTTAAATTTGATCTATTAGAAATTTACTTTAATATATAAGCAAAAATAAAATTCATTCAGCGGACGAAGCAGTAAATTTAGCGCTATCGTCCGCTAAAAATAAAACAAAATCAGTTCGCCATTAGGCTCATTATAAATTCTTTGAGCGAAATTTTATCGTTTACCAGCAGATCGTCGCTACCGACGTCGTGTTTAAATTTCGCGCTCATATACTCGCCGTCTTTGGCAAAAAGCGAATTTACGCGCTCCTCAAAAGGCTTGATGCCGTCCATCATTTGGTTAAAGTCGCTATCGGCCATTAGCCCCTTATACGCGCTTAAAAACTCCGTTATAGACGCGGCTTGCACCTTTATCTCGCCGTCAAATTTGACCGCTTTTAGTGCCGTTTGGATATCTACGTCGTCATGCAGCGTTTTGCTTTCCGCGCCAAGACCCGACGCATCGGCTACGGCATTAAATTTTAGCTCTTTTCCGTTTGGGTTTTTAAAGCTAAAATTTTTAATCTCCATCACGTAGTTTTTGCTCATCAAAATTTTATAAAGAGCCGACTCTTTCGGGTCGGTGACATACATCGCCATGGCTTCTTTGTTTACGTTTTTCTCGTTTAGGCTCAAATTTAGCTGCTCAAGAACCTTTTTGCCGTCTACGTCAAGCGCGCCTAGACTCGCGTCGGTAAGCGTGTCGAGGAGATTTGCGTCTGCGTTTTGCTTTATCTGCGCTAAAAACGACATACCAGTAATACCGACAGATTTTGGAAAATCATAACCCTTGGCGCTATTAAAGCTCATTTTATCGGCCTTTAGCCCGATTTTAGCTATGTTCTCGTAGGCGGTTTGTATGTTTATAAACGAGATGAGATCGTCAAAGCTCTTAAAGTCGTTAAGCTCGATGAGCGCGGAGGCGTTTTCTATATCGACCTTGTCCGTGCCGTCCGTATCGCCGCCGCCGATTTTACCGACGCCGATTTCTAGGGATTTTATCTTATTTTCCTTGATTTGCGCCTTTGCAAAAGGCTTTGAGATTACGAAGCTAGAGTCATTTTCATTTGTTTTGATATCGGCCAAATTTAACGTCACGTCACGGGTTTTATCAAATTTTATCAGCGCGTCGACGCTCAAAAACTCGTCCGTGCCGAAAATTGTCTTTAGATAGAGCGCGGCTTCTGGCGTTAGCGCTTTGACGTCGCTATGAGCCTTAAATCCGCCAAATAGCTCGACAAAGCCGTGTTTTAGCGTCGTTTTGGCTTCAAATTTGATCGGATCGTTGCCGTCGGTGAGCTCGAGTTTTAGCACCGCGCGCGAGCTAAACAGCCCTTTGTCGTAGTCGTTTTCTACCGCGTTTGCTTTTATATTGAAAAATCCAAGCTTCAAAGTCTCGCTAGTTAGCCTCGTCACGCCCCTATCGTAGGACTCTTTAGCTTTAGACGAGCCGTAAAACGCGACTCCAAAAACCGCAATCAAAACGACTGCAAGCGCAAATATAATCTTTTTCATTTTTTTTCCTTGATTTT
>CALISV010000104.1 GCA_938041615.1 uncultured Campylobacter sp.
TTTACGCGCGTTTGGTTTGCCCTGCGGGCGGTTTGGGCGGTTAAATTTGTTAGCGAGAATTGCTCGCGCTTTGAGCCTGCGTTTGGGTCAAATTTGATTTGCGGCGAGGCGAGCGTTTTGATCCGGGTTTCGCGCTCAAATTTGACGTTTTTAGCCGCCGCTATAAAAGGCTCGCCGTCAAATTTGTCGTAAAAATCGGTCGCAAATTTTCCCGTCTTGCGTGGCGGATTTACGGGGCTTAAATTTACCGCCGTCGCCAGAGCCGCCAAACTAGGCTTTCGTTCTGTCATTTTGTATATCGCTCATCGCTAGTAGCGCGTCTTGCGCCTTTTGTAAAAACTCGCCCTTACCCTCGCCGCCGTAAAATATCTCCTCGCCCACTATCAGCTCGCAAAGCAGCGGAATAGGCACGAAAAAGCCCTTAGGCAGGACGTTTCGCGCGTTTTTGATCCATACGGGCACGAACGAGACGGCGGGACACTGCTGCGCCAGACGGAAAATCCCACTTTTAAACGGCTGTAGCGCTAGGTCGTCGTCCATCTTGCGCGTGCCTTCGGGAAAGATGATGAGAGAGTGCGTCTGCAGCGCGTCGCTCATTTGCGCTAGCGCTTCTAGCGGATCTTTGCGGCGACTTATTAGCACCATGTTAAATACGTTTTTAGCAAGAAATCTGCGCACGGGCCCGCTCTCCCAGTACTCCGCCGCCGCGACGGGGCGCACGCGCTTTCTCACGCGATACGGCAGCGAGACGAAAATCAGCAAAAAATCGCCGTGGCTAGCGTGGTTGGCGTAGTAAATTTTAGTGCCCTCGCCGATGTTTAAAAGCTCCTGCGGCGGTCGTACGCCGGTGATAAATATCGTGATACGGCAAAGGATAAAATCAAGTGCGGCCGCTAAAAAATTTTTCATCTTGTATCCTTTTTACTCTTTTGTTTTTCAAATTCATTTTTTTTGACGTCCTCAATTTTACGATTGCGTGCAGCAAATGAGCTTCTTTGCCCACCTTACCGAAAACGAGCGCTTTAGATATAAATTTTAGGCGATTAAAGTCGATACGGTTTAAGTAATGCCTGTAATTTGCCGCTTTTACTACTTGCTTTTGATAAAATGCTCGAAATTAACCGAGCGCGTTTTGTGCGCCTAGCGTCTTTTAAAGCGTCTAAATTAAGCAGGCAAATTCGTCGTGATATTTTATCCTCGCCTCAAAAAATCTCGTAAATTTAAACAAGCTCAAATTTATAACGATTA
>CALISV010000105.1 GCA_938041615.1 uncultured Campylobacter sp.
GGTGGGCTTGCTCGCTGCCTGCACGCTTCTTTAAATTTCTTTTCCATCGCGGCTTTGATATATGGCGTTACGAGAATAAAATTTGCGCCAGCTCCGACGGCCACCTTGCCGCCTAGCACGCAGTCGGTGCCGTTTTCTAGGCAGCGAGCGCATTCGTTTCGCTGTGCGGCGCTTAGCACGAGCCCTAGCCGCTTGCACGCCTGATCCGCGCCGCGAAGCTCGTTTGCGCCACGTTTTACGAGATAAATTTTAGGTACGGGATTAGAAATTTCGGGAGTTAAGCTTAACGCGTCAGCCGCCAAAAACTCAAAGCTTTTTTTCACGCCGCCAAAGTACTCATCCAAAAACGGCTCGCTAAATTTCGCGCGAACGCGACCGCGCTTAAACCGGTCCGTTAAATTCGTCTCGTCGGTGAAGTATTTTAGATTTCGCTCACGCAAAAACCGCTCCAGCTCGCACTTTCGCACGCCTAAAAGCGGACGAATGACCGCGTAGTCCTCGCGAGATTCGAGCTCTTGCATGCCTAGCAGCTCGCTAAGCCCCGCGCCGCGCCCAAGCTGCATCAAAAACCACTCAAATTTATCGTCAAACTGATGCGCTAAGATCAAATTTTCATAGCCCCGCTCGCGGCAAATCTCGGCGAAAAAATCGTATCTGGCCGCGCGCGCTTCGTGCTCGAAATTTGACTCGCCAAGATACACGCTTTTTACGTAGATTTGTTTGTTAAATTTAGCCGCCAAGTCCCGCGCCGAGGCGACCTCGTCCTTGCTTTGCGCGCGGACGTTATAGTCCACGATCGCAAGGTCAAATTTCACGCCCGCCTCGTCCAAAAGGTAAAAAAGCGCCGTGCTATCGACGCCGTGCGAAAATGCAAGCAAATTTCGCCCCGATTTTAGCTTGCGTAAAACGGGCGCGCTTAGCATTTTAGGCCTTTGCCGTGATCTTGCCTAGCGCCTGGCTGCCCGCTACCTGCGTGATCTCGCACCAGTAGCGACCGCCGATTTCTAGCTGCTCAACGTCGCTTTCGTTGATCAAAATTTCGCCGTCGATGTCCTTGTCCCAGAGCGCCTTTTTTGCGGCATAAAACATCTCGCCCTCGCTGCTTTCGCCCTCCAAAGAGACGATAAATTTTTGCCCTAGCTCCTGCGCGAAGCTCGCCTCGATCGCGGCGCGAGTGATCTTTTCTATTTTACTTAGGCGCTTTGAGATGATTTTGGCGGGCACCTGCTCCATCTCGTATGAGAGCGTGTTCTCCTCTTTCGAATAAGCAAACGCCGAAACGCGGTCAAATTTAAACTCCTGCAAAAACGCGCAAAGCTCGTCAAATTCTGCTTCGCTCTCGCCCGGGTGTCCGACGATGACGCCCGTTCGCAAAAACGCATCAGGCGCGCTTTTCATCAAATTTAAAAGCTCTTTGATCCGCGCCGCGCCGCTTCCGCGCCTCATGATTTTTAGCATTTTCTCGCTTGCGTGCTGGATCGGCATATCAAAGTAGTTCGCAAACACGGGCGAGGCGATGATGCGCTCGATTAACGCGTTTGAGGTCGTGCTCGGGTAGAGATAAAGTATGCGCGCGATTTTTACGCCCTCGATCTTTTCGACCGCGTCGATGAGTGAAATAAGTCCGTCGCTAACAGCGTGATCGCGCATATACGAGCTGCTATCCTGCGAGAGGAAGCTAAAGTCGTAGTAGCCCTTTTTTACTAGCTTTTGCACCTCGTCTACGATATTTTCGAGCGCGCGGGATTTTAGCTTGCCCTTAAAGGTCGGTATTGCGCAGAAGCTGCATTTTTGATTACAGCCTTCTGAAATTTTGATGTAGGCATGGTAGTTTGAGCCCGTTATCACGCGCTCTTCGCTTGCTTGCAGGTAGGTGTCCGGGCTAAATAAATTTTGCTTTTTTAGGATGATTTCATCGATCTTGTCGTAGTCTCCGACGCCGGTAAATAGATCGACCTCGGGTAGTTCCTTCATCAGCTCCTCGCGGTAGCGCTGCATGAGGCAGCCCGTGACTACAAGCAGAGAGCCTTTTTTACGCGCTTCGTGCATATCCAGGATCGCGCGGATGCTTTCTTCTTTGGCCGAGTTTATAAAGCCGCAGGTATTTACGATGATGACGTCGGCAGAGGCGACGTCGGGCGTGATCTCGTAGTTTGAGAGGCGTCCGAGCATGATTTCAGAATCCACCAGATTTTTGTTACAGCCTAATGATACTAAGTGAAGTTTACCCATCTTATACCCACAGATTGTCGATCAGGCGCGTTTTGCCGACATACGCGGCGACCAGGATGATGGTGTTGTCCGGTTCTATTAGCGAGATTTCGTTTAAATTTCTATCGACGATCGCGACGTAGTCGACGTTTAGCGGCTCTAGAGTTTGGAGCATCTCGCCTTTTATCGTTTGTGCGCTTAGCTCGCCGGCTGCGATCAAATTTGAAGCTTTTTTAAGCGAATGCGAAAGCTTAAGCGCCTCTAGCTTTTGCCCCTCGTCTAGGTAGGCGTTTCGCGAGCTAAGCGCCAGTCCGTCGCGCGCGCGAACGATCTCGCAAGGCACGATCTCTAAATTTAAAAAACAGGTCTTTACGAAATTACGCACGATGAGCAGCTGCTGCGCGTCCTTTTTGCCCATATAGACGCGCTTTGCGTTTGTTAGATTAAAAAGCTTGTTTAACACGCGAAGTACGCCGTCAAAGTGTCCGGGGCGAGTCTTGCCCTCGAGCACGCTCGCTAAATTTTCAGGCGCGCTAATTAGCGGCTCAGTATCAAAATATAGCTCCCTAGCCTCAGGCGCAAACATCGCGTGCACGCCCAGCTCCTCGCAAATTTTAGCGTCGTTTTGTTCGTTTTTCGGATAATCTTCAAAGTCCTCGCCCGCTAAAAACTGCGTCGGGTTTACGAAGGTCGAAACGATCGCGGTTTTGTTTTCTGCTACGCACTTTTCTATGAGGCTAGCGTGCCCGTCGTGAAGTGCGCCCATAGTGGGTACGAAGCCGATATTTTCGGGATTTGCCGCGACGAAATCTCGCAGCTGTTCTGCTGTTCTTAAAATTTGCATTTTCTCTTCTTTATGTTTAATTTTAACGCGCGATTATAGCAAATTTTATCTTTACTCTTACAAATATGTTATAATCACGCCAAAAAGCACAAAAAAGGTCTTAAAATTTGGATAATTACGAATACACGGAACTTCTAAAAACACTAAACACAAAAGTAGAAAATATCGCTGGCGTCGTAAAGCCTGAAAGCATCAAAGCTCGTCTAAAAGAGATCGAGGAGATGGAAAACGATCAAAATTTCTGGCAAGATATCGCAAAAGCGGGCGCCCTCGGCAAGGAAAAAACTAAAATTTCAAACATCTTAAATAACTTCCTAAATGCCAAAAGCGCCGTAGACGACGCAAAAGATCTATATGAGCTGGCAAACTCTGAAAACGACGAAGAGACGATAAATTCGCTCTTTGCCGAGGCTGGCGAGTTAGAGGATAAGATTGTAAATTTAGAGATTTCTATGCTGCTTAGCGGCGAGGACGACGGCAAAAACGCTATCGTCACCATCCACCCGGGCGCAGGCGGCACTGAGAGCAACGACTGGGCAAGTATGCTATACCGCATGTATCTGCGCTTTTGCGAAAGAGAGGGCTTTAAGGTCGAAACTCTGGACTTCCAAGAGGGAGAAGAAGCCGGGCTAAAGGACGTGAGCTTTATCGTTAAAGGCGTAAACGCTTACGGCTACCTAAAGGCTGAAAACGGTATCCACCGCCTCGTGCGAACCAGCCCGTTTGATAGCGCGGGACGCCGTCACACGAGCTTTACTAGCGTGATGGTAAGCCCGGAGATTGACGACGACATCGAGATAGAAATCGACGAAAAAGATCTAAAAATCGACACCTACCGCGCGGGCGGAGCAGGCGGTCAGCACGTAAATAAAACCGAGTCTGCCGTGCGTATCACTCACGCGCCTACTGGCATCGTTGTGCAGTGTCAAAACGACCGCAGCCAGCACAAAAACAAGGCCACTGCGATGAAAATGCTAAAATCGCGCCTGTACGAACTAGAGCTAATGAAACAGCAAGAAGCCGCCGGCAGTATCGAAAAAAGCGAGATCGGCTGGGGTCATCAGATCCGCTCATACGTGCTTTTCCCGTATCAGCAGGTCAAAGACAACCGCAGCGGAGAGGCGTATAGCCAAACCGACGCGATACTAGACGGCGACATAAAAAAGCTCATCGAGGGCGTTTTGGTAAGTCAAAAAAGCATAAACTAGAAAGGAAAAATATGGAAATTTCAGCTCTTTTAAACCAATTAGGCTACAACGAAAACGACGCGACCACCGCGCAAGTTAAGCGCATACTAAACAACTGCGACGGGTTAAATTTAAGCAGCATAATCACGCTAAACGACCACCTAAAACCGCTCGGCAGTTTTGTCGCGATGAGCGGTAGCGAGGATGTGTTTAAGATAAAAAACGCGGGCAAAACTCCTGACGCGCAAAGCGACGCGCTAAACGTGATCGAAAACTGGGCTGAAAAAAACAAAATAAGCATAAAAAGAGTAAATGAAAATACTCACTACATACTAGGTAAAACCATATGACAAACTACGATATCATCGTCATCGGCTTTGGCAAGGCCGGCAAAACTCTCGCCGTAAAAGCCACAAATTTAGGTAAAAAAGTCGCCGTGATCGAGAAATCGGCGCAGATGTACGGCGGCACGTGCATAAACGTCGGCTGCATCCCGACTAAAAAGCTAGTAAATTTAAGCAAAGAGGCAAAATACGTCAACAATAACGTCGCGGGTGAGTATTTCGCGCTTAGCGTCGAAAAGAAAGACAAGCTAATCTCTGCTCTAAGAGCCAAAAATTTCGCGATGCTTGACGGCAACGCAAACATCGACGTGATAAATGGCACGGCTAAATTTATAGATAAAAATAGCGTCGAAGTCGCGGCGGCAGACGGCTCAAAAAGCACGCTTACCGCGCAAACCATCGTAATCAATACGGGCTCGATTAACGAAAAACCAAGCTTTGAGGTTAGTTCAAATTTAGCCTTTGACAGTACGGGGATTTTAAATCTAAAAACGCTTCCAAAACACCTAGTGGTGGTAGGCGGCGGATACATCGGGCTTGAGTTTGCCTCGATGTTTGCGGAGTTTGGCTCAAAAGTCACTATCGTAGCTCGCTCGGGCGTGCTAAAAAACGAGGACGATGACGTCAAAGAGAGCGTAAAAACGCTGCTACAGACGCAAGGCGTCGAAATTTTAGAGGGTTGCGAAGTTAAAAATTTAAAAGACGGCACGCTAAATTTCACCCAAAACGGCGAGCCAAAAAGCCTTGACGCGGACGCGTTTTTACTAGCGACGGGGCGCGTAGCGGCGACCTCGGAGCTAAATTTGAGCGCGGCCGGCGTACAAACAGACGCCAAAGGAAACGTGCTAGTAAACGAGTTTTTACAAACAGCACAGCCGCATATCTATGCAGTAGGCGACGTTCGCGGCGGCGAGCTTTTCACGTACACGAGCCTAGATGATTTTCGCATCGTATTCGACAAGCTTTTTGGTGCGGGCAAACGTAGCACGCTAAACCGCTCTCCTCACGCTAGCGCCCTTTTTACCGAGACTCCGCTGGCTAGCATCGGGCTAAGCGAAAAACGAGCGACGGCGCAAAATTTGGACTTTAAAGTCCTAAAACTCGCGCTAGCCGCGGTCCCGGGCGCAAAGGTAGTCGGCAACGAAACAGGATTTTTAAAAGCGATCGTGGAGGCAAAAAGCGGCAAAATTTTAGGCGCAGCATTTCACTGCGTTTACGCAAACGAGCTTATCAACGAGATCGCCATCGCAATGGCTCTAGGCGCGGGCGCTGATTTCTTTAAAAATCAGATTTTCACCCACCCTAGTATCAGCGAAGCGCTAAATGACCTCTTTGGACAATTTTAAAAACTACGCAAAGGATAAAAAATGAGAAATTTACTTCTTGCCTTGATCGGGCTTTTATTTGTAGGGTGCGCAACTTCAAGCGGCGGACCCAACGACAACCCCGACTACGATTTTAACAAACGCGCCATCGAAGTTCTAAAGCCAAAATGCGAAAGCGGCAACTACTCCGCGTGCAACGATCTTGCCATCAGCTATCAAAATCTGCAAGATCACAAAACCGCTCTAAAATACTATGAAAGAGCATGCAAAAACAACTATCAAGCCGCCTGCACAAACCTCGCCAACATGTACCAAACAGGCCTTGGCGTGAGCAAAGACGCAAACAAAGCACTTGAAATCTATAGCGCCTCATGCACGAACGGCGGGGCGTACTCTTGCTACTACTTAGGCGAGTTTTATCGCTCGGCAATCGGCGGCAAAGAACCGGACTACGCAAACGCCATGTCGGCCTACGATAGAGGCTGCAAACTAGGCGACGTACCGTGCTGCACAAACACGGCCGTACTTTACGAGCACGGCCTAGGCGTAGCGCAGGACGAGTCAAAAGCTAGAAGCATCTACCGCTCGGCGTGCTTTAGCGGCGACACGTCTGCATGCGACAATCTAAAAAGAATGGGCAGAAAGCGCTAAATTTAACGCATTTAAATTCGGTGTTAAATTTACTACGGCGAGTCAAATTCGGCTCGCCTTTTTAAATTTGACCGTAGCAAATTTAACTTCAAATTTGCCCCAAAATTTACCTCCCAAAACCTACATCTTGAAAATATAAAAACCAAAAACCGTCCGTCAAATTTGACGCCGAATGCTCGCAAATTTAACCGCTAAAATTTAGGTTTTATTCTTGACGTTCCGTAGCCAAATTTTATTCGCTCCGCCAAAAAACAGGTTAAATTTGAGCGGATTTTACTCGCAAATAGCAAAAATAAACAACGCCAAATTTGAGTAAATTTTATAAAAGATAGAAAAAGGGGCTCAAATTTAAGCCCCCGGAAGCGTAAGTTTAGAATAAAAATTAAAATTTATAAGAGACGTTAACCTTAAAGTTTCTGCCCGGCTCCCAGTCGATCGCGTTCGCATCGCCCGTATATTCGGCTATTCTTTGAGACTGCGAGACGTAGGCTTTGTTAAATACGTTATAAACGCCCGCGTTTATCTCAAGCCCCTTAAATTTACCGCCGCTTGGCGCATAGGTG
>CALISV010000106.1 GCA_938041615.1 uncultured Campylobacter sp.
CCCGCACCCTGTAAGCGTCAAATTTGACGCCAAATACGGCACGACGTCTCTCGTCAACAAAGCCGCAACCACAGCCGGCGCCATAAATAAACAATACTAAATTTTGAGTTTTTGCGGTGCGGGTCTGGGCGAGTAAAATTTGCAAATTTGAACGCAAAAGCCAAGATAAGATACTGCAGCAACAAGCTGCAACGCCAACACAAAGCGGTTGTGCGGTAAATTTTAATAGCGATAAAACGCGTAGTTTGCCGAGTCAAATTTTACTCCACCCTAATTCGCACTGCAAATTTGCGACTCTTGGAAGGCGACCTCAAATGCAGCGAAACTGCACAAAATCTCTCCCATAACGAGCCGCAGTATAAAAGCTAAATTAAGCAAAAAAGTGCCGAACAAACAACGCATGCATACAGCAATAAACGATATTTCGATGCAGAAAAAGCCAAAAGCAAATTTAAGTCAGCGACGTCGTCTGATAAAGCTTCATCAAATTTTCGTAAAACTCTCTCTCAGTCTGCTTTTCGAGCAGTCCGTTACTAGGGAAAAGATCGTCGCAAAGCTTTTGGATATTTTCAAATCGGCTCGGGAAAAGCTCGCTCAGTATCATCGCCGAGATGTCGCGCCGCATGAGAATCGCAGGCGGCAAGATACCCGCTAGCAGTAGCGTTTTTAGCGTCTGGGCGTGGTATTTGATATGGTGATGTTGGCCGTGCGGGCAGGTCTTGGTGCTAACTAGCGTCTTGCACTCGTCGCAGTAGACGAGCTCGGGCAGCACGACGATATCTAAATTTAGATCGTTTTTGTAGCGTTCTAGCACCGTGTGAGCGACGTTGTGATCGTAAAACATCCCGATACCCGCGTGATTTTGCCCGACTATGAGCTTATGGGCACCCAGCCTATGCGCCGCGATGCACTCTAGCGTCGGATTTAGGTGCGAGCTAAAGAGATTTGAGTTCTCAAAAGGCACGATGATCAGGCGGTTTTTGGGGACGTAGTTTTGGATGAAGTATTCCAGCACGCTTTTTTTGAGCGCGAAGCTCATCATCTCGTCCGCGCCGTGGCTTTTTAGTAAAAATAGCAGCACCAGATCGGAGCTGTCTATCGTCATCCTGATCAGGCGCTCGTGCGCGCGGTTAAATGGCTCCGCGGTTAGCATGATCGCCGAGATTTTGCGGACGTTTTGCTCCCTTTTGACCTCTTCGATGAGTTTTCTTACCTCGGCTAGCTTGTCGTCGTAGATTTTTATCTCGCCGCTTACGGCCAGTTCGCCGCTTTGGCTTTGCTGTGCGGGCGCGGCTTCGTTAGCGCGAAAGATATTTTGCGAGCTTTTTTCGGTGTTAAATTTAAAAACCTCGCCGACCTCGATATACCCCACGACCTTACCGCCGTTGATAAGCTCTATATGATCGCCTTTTGAGGCGTTTTTTATCGTTTCTTGATTGCGCTTGCCGTGTGGCGCAAATACGAAAGTATATGGCATCGGCTCGCCGGCCAAAAAGCCCGTCTCATAGATCTCGTTCGCCTCTTTTTCGTTCATCAGGCGGTTAAATTTACTAAAAATTTGATTTTCTATGAGATCAAGCGCGCCGAAGGCCTCGTCGTTTATCCAAACGGCGTTATTTTTTCTTGACGACGTCATATTTTTTCCTCTTTTCCCAAAGCGATTTGCGCGAGATGCCTAGCTTTTTGCTAAGCTCGGTGTCGGGGTATTTGTCCTGATAGTTTACGATGATGTGCTTGATGTAGTCGTCGATCGTCAAAATTTCGTCGATTTGGAAATTTTTCTCGTCGCTTGCGATGTTTAGCGTCTCCATCGGCGCTTCTTCGTTCGGATTGGTCGAGCTTGCGATGAGCTTGCGTTTGGCGGCGAGAGATACGATCTGATTTTTGGCCTCTTGGCGTAAAATTTGAAAATTTGAAAAATACAAAAGCGTGCGCGGATTTGCCGCGGCTATGGCCTCTACGTCGATGCCTGGCTCTAGCGGGACGTATTTAAAGCTCAAATTTAGCGCCTTTGCGTACTCAAAAACAAAATTATCGGCGTTTATCATTTTATTGCACTTTATAAGAAGCGGCAGCTTTATGCGCTTAAAGTCGAAATTTAGCGCCGAAACGGCCTTAAAATGATAGTTTAGGTAGTCTTGATAGGTTTTTATAAATGTTTGCAGCCGCCTAAACTCTTCGAAATGCTTGATCTTTCGCACCAGCTCCTCGATCATAAACGGCTTTTGTATGTAGTCGCTAGCGCCCGCTTTTATCGGGATCGAGACGGTGTCGTTGCTGATATAGGTGATGAGCAGGATAACGACGGAATCTTTAAATTTTTGTATGATTTTTAGCGTGTCGTCGCCGGCAAACGCGCTAGAGAGCAGCACAACGTCAAAGTGCACGTCCTTAGCGCCCTCCTTTGCCTTCTGCTCGGGCCCACTTTTCATCGCCTCCGCCGCGCTCCTTGCGATCTCGCACTCGTAGCCTAGATCTTCTAGCTTTGATGCGATGCTTTGGGCTAGGTAGATTTCGTTTTCTATTATCAAAACTCTCATTTTTTTACTTTCGTCGTTTTATTTTTGCGTCCAGTCGTAAATTTTTAGACTCGCCGACGCCGTAGCGGCTATGCCCTCGCCTCGCCCGGTAAAGCCCAGCTTCTCGGTCGTAGTGGCCTTTACGTTTATGCGGCTCGGGGTTAAATTTAGAGCATTTGCGATGTTTATTTCCATCGCGGATTTAAATTTACTAAGCTTTGGCCTCTCGGCGATGACGGTGACATCGGCGTTAATAAGCTCAAAACCGACGCTTTGAACAAGCCTATATGCTTCTTTTAGTAACATAGCAGAGTCCGCTCCCTTAAATTTATCGTCGGTATCGGGGAAATGCTCGCCTATATCGCCCAGTCCCGCCGCTCCAAGTATGGCGTCTATGAGCGCGTGGATAGCTACGTCGCCGTCAGAGTGAGCCTTTAAATTTCGCTCAAAAGGTATTTTCTCGCCGCCGATTGTTACGAAACTTCCCTCTTTTTTCTCTTCTTCAAAGGCATGCACGTCAAAGCCGTTTCCCACGTAAATTTCGCTTGAGGGCATGCTAAGGCCGCAAATTTTAGAAAGGTCGTCTTTAAAAGTGATTTTTCTAGCGTTTTCATCGCCTTGCACGTACCAAATTTTACCGCCCGCAGCCGCTATCGCCGAGCTATCGTCGGTGTAAATTTGACCTGATTCGAGCGCGCTTTTTAGCATTGCCGTGCGCGAGAGCTGAGGAGTTTGGATGAGCTTGATCTGCTCTCTATCGACGGCCCCAGAGCCTAGATAAACGGTATCCGGTACTTTTAGTGCAGGCACGACGCAATCGGCATTTTGGATGCCGCTCATTATACGCGAGAAAAGCTCCGCGCCAATCATCGGACGAGCGATGTCGCTAACTAAAACAAATTCGCTTTGGACGAGCTTAAGAGCGTTTTTTAGGCTCTCTTGACGCGTCGCGCCGCCTTTTAAGAAGCGATACGTTGGGGCAAATTTGCTCATATATTTTTCCTCGTTTGAGGCGATGATTATCTCTTTAAAAGCATAATGCGAGCTTAAATTTTTAGCCGCAAAGAGCCATAGCGGATCGCTTCCGACGCGCAACCACTGCTTTTTAACGGGCATTTCAAAACGGCTGGAGCTTCCGGCTCCGAGCATTATCAGCGTAACGTCTAGCAAAATTTCTCCTTTGGCGAAGTGTTACGATATTATACATCCTAAAAGCTTGTTTTTATCTTTTTTGAGTAAGATTAGAACCAAAATTTTAAGGAGCGAAACATGAAAGAATTTCGGGTCATATTTGACTCCGCCGACAAAACTCCGACGCAGATGTACTACGCTAAAAAAGGCGTCATAACGCCCGAGATGAATTACGTAGCGCAAGCTGAAATGCTAGATCCCCAGCTCGTTAGAAGCGAGGTCGCCGCGGGCAAGATGATAATCCCTGCTAATATCCATCACGAAAATTTGCTCCCTATGGCGATCGGCAGGAAGGCAAAAACCAAAATCAACGCAAATATCGGCAACTCGAGCCTAAGCAGCGATATCTGCGCCGAGCTTGAAAAGCTGCAAATTTGCCTAAAATACGGCGCCGACACGGTCATGGATCTAAGTACGGGCGGCGATTTGGATGCCATTAGAAGCGCTATAATCGCAAACTCCACCGTCCCCATAGGCACCGTGCCGATGTATCAGATCATCCACGATATAAAAGAAGTCGAAAATTTGACGACGGATGACATCCTAAAAACGCTCGAAAAACAGGCACGCCAGGGCGTTAGCTACTTCACGATACATGCGGGCTTTTTGCTTAAATTTATGCCGCTAGTCGCAAAACGCAAGATGGGTATCGTTAGCCGCGGCGGCAGCTTAACTGCTAGCTGGATGATGCATCATCATAAAGAAAACCCGTTTTATGAGGCCTTTGACGATATTTTAGAAATTTGCGCCGCTCACGACGTCGCGCTATCTCTTGGCGACGGGTTGCGTCCTGGTTGCCTATACGACGCGACTGATGAGGCTCAGCTTAGCGAGCTGCGGGTTTTAGGCGAGCTAACGCTACGCGCATGGGAGAAAAACGTGCAGGTGATGATCGAGGGGCCGGGTCATATTCCTTTAAACCAAATAGAGTATAATATGAAAATCGAACGCGAGCTGTGCCACGGCGCGCCATTTTACGTGCTAGGACCGCTTCCTACGGACATCGGCGCGGGGTACGATCACATCACTTCGGCTATCGGCGGGACGATGGCGGCCTTTTACGGAGCCTCGATGCTGTGCTACGTGACGCCTAAAGAACACCTAGGCCTACCTAACGCAAACGACGTCAGAGAAGGCATCGTAGCACATAAAATCGCCGCTCACGCAGCCGACGTCGCGCTAGGCAAAGCAGGTGCGATAGAGCGCGATCACGCGATGAGCGACGCTAGATACGCTTTTGACTGGAACAGGCAGTTTGAGCTGAGTCTAGACCCCGAAAGAGCGCGCGAGCTACATGACGAGAGCTTGCCGCAAGAGTCGTTTAAAAAGGCGGAATTTTGCTCGATGTGCGGGCCTAAATTTTGCGCGTATAAAATTTCAAAAAATCTAATGAAGGAGAAAAATGTTAAGTAAAGAGGAAGTCTTAAATAGACTAAAAGGCGTGATATATCCGGGCTTTGAGAAAGATATCGTGAGCTTTGGATTCGTAAAAAACGTCGAAATCGGCGAGAAAATTTTAATCGAGGTCGAGATCGTAAGCTCAAATCCGGACGTAGCAAACGAGCTGCGAACCGATATAAAGCGCGTGATGGGCTCAAACGAGTGTGTCATCAATATCATCCAACCAAAAATCCCAGAAGAAAAAAGCAACAGCCAAAGCGGTAAAAACATCGCTCCGCAGATCAAAAATTTCGTAATGGTAAGCTCGGGTAAAGGCGGCGTGGGCAAGAGCACTACTACGCTAAATTTAGCTATCTCGATGGCTAAGCTAGGTAAAAAAGTAGGCATCCTAGATGCCGATATCTACGGTCCAAACATCCCAAGAATGCTCGGCGAAGTGGGCACGCAGCCGCAAGTCGTCGGTAATAAACTAAAACCGATCCTAACTCACGGCGTCGAGATGATGAGTATGGGCGTGCTAATGGAAGAAGGCATGAGCCTCATCTGGCGCGGCTCGATGATCATGAAAGCTATCGAGCAGCTGCTAAAAGACGTATTTTGGAGCGAGCTGGACGTGTTATTCCTCGATATGCCTCCGGGAACGGGCGACGCGCAGCTAACTCTAGCTCAAAGCGTGCCGGTAACTGCAGGTGTCTGCGTCACAACGCCACAAGTGGTAGCACTTGACGATAGCAAGCGTGCGCTTGATATGTTTGAGAAACTTCACATACCGATTGCCGGCATCGTGGAAAACATGAGCGGATTTATCTGCCCTGAAAGCGGCAAGGAGTATGATATATTCGGCAAAGGTACGACCGAAGAGGTAGCAAAAGCCTATAGTACCGAAGTGCTAGCCGAGATACCTATCGAGCCGGCTGTTCGTGTGGGCGGCGACAGCGGCAAGCCGGTGAGCTTTTACGAGCCAAACTCCGTCACGGCTAAACGCTACGAAAAAGCGGCGGCTAGACTGTGGGAGATAATCGAAAATATAAACGATGAGGGCGGCGCGGACAACTCGTCTATCCAGCCCGTGATGGACGGCAAGAGCGCTTGCTCGAAGTAAAATTTAAAACCTAAAGCCCGAATTTGATCAAATTTGGGCTTTAACTCTCGCAAATTTACAAATTTAGGAGAACGACGATGAAAGCGATCGTAACGGTGATCGGCAAGGACAAAGTTGGCATTGTGGCGGGCGTTTCGGCTAAGCTCGCGCAGCTTGGGCTAAACATAGACGACATCAGCCAGACGGTTTTGGACGAGTTTTTTACGATGATGGCGGTGGTTTCCAGCGACGAAAAGCAGGACTTCACGGCTCTGCGCGAGGAGCTAAACGAGCTAGGCGAAAAGCTAAAAGTTAAAATCAACATCCAAAGCTCGGCGATTTTCGACGCCATGCACAACATCTAAGGCGTGCAGATGGACATCAAAAACGTAACCGAAACGATCGCGATGATCGAGGAGCAAAATTTCGACATCCGCACGATCACGATGGGCATTAGCCTGCTTGACTGCATTGATCCCGATATCGACAAAGCCGCGGAGAAAATTTACGCAAAGATCACCGACAAGGCACGCGATCTGGTAAAGGTCGGTAATGAAATTTCAGCAGAGCTCGGCATCCCGATCGTAAATAAGCGCGTCTGCGTAACGCCTATCGCCATCATCGGCGCTGCGACGGATGCCGCAGACTACGTGCCGCTTGCTAAAGCGATGGACGAGGCAGCGCAAAAGGTCGGTATCGACTTTATCGGCGGCTTTTCGGCGCTCGTGCAAAAGGGCTACGCAAAGGGCGATAAAATTTTAATCGACTCCATCCCTGCCGCGCTCGCCGCGACGCAGAAGGTCTGCTCGTCGGTAAATATCGGCTCGACCAAGACGGGCATAAATATGAGCGCGGTCGCCGATATGGGGCGCGTGATCAAAGAAACCGCGCGGCTTTCAGATCTTGGCGCTGCAAAGCTAGTTGTGTTTGCCAATG
>CALISV010000107.1 GCA_938041615.1 uncultured Campylobacter sp.
GTGGTTTAAAAGCGAGAGCATAAGCGCTGCGGGAGTGAAAAAGAAAAACTACTCAAAAGACGGCAATAGCTACGCTGCAAGTCTCATCTATAAGCCAAATGAGGATATTAGTTTTTACGTAACCTACGCCGATAGCATCAATGTCGGCTATTCCTACTCTTACCCTGTAGGGCATCCAAAATACGGCGAAACGGTTTATCTTGATCCAACCAGAAGCAAGCAATACGAAATCGGCGCAAAGGCTCGTATAGGAGAGACTGATGTCTCTACCGCACTTTTTAGGATTGAAAGACCGATAGCTTATGAGAGCGTGGGTGCAGGCGGATATACGGAATTTTCCGAGCAAGGCAAACAGGTAAATCAGGGATTTGAAATGACCGCGGGCGGGAAGCTTACCGAAAATTTAAGCACGTTCGGCGGTTTTATGCTACTTGATGCAAGGCTAAAACAGGCCAAAAATACTTATGCGGAAAATAAATTTATGATCGGTCAGCCTAAATTCCGCGCAAATTTATTGCTTGATTACACCGTGCCAAATACGAATAAGTTCGCGTTTAGCACAAATTTTCACTACTCGGGTAAACAGTACGTGGACGAGACGAACACTCACGACGTGGGCGGATACTTTCTTACCGACGTGGGCGTGAGATATAGCACCAAAGCGATCGGCAAAGAGACGACATTGCGATTTAACGTAAATAACGTGTTTGATAAGAAGCATTGGGTTAGTATGATGCCGGGAAGCGTGGACGGAATGAGCAACAATACGATGCTTTTTTTAGGGCAGAGCAGAACGTTTATGCTCTCAGCGCAGGTTAAATTTTAATATTTTGGAGCAAACATGCAAGGACTACTAAATTGGCAGGCGATTAGGGAGCTCAAATTTGCCCCGATGACGAGAGACGGAGCCGGCGGAAGCGCGGTTAATTGGGACGAAATAGCCCAGATGTATAACGGCATGGCTGAGCTTGAAAAGCGTAGCGCGCAAATTTTAGCAGACGCTCTACCGATAACGTCCGAAGATAGCGTACTAGACGTTGGTTGCGGACCGGGACGACTTAGCGTACCTATGGCTAGGCAGGCTAAAAGCCTAACCGCGCTTGACGCGTTTGGAGAGATGCTTAAATTTTGCAAGCAAAACGCCGAAAATGCCGACGTAGAAAATATAAAATTTTTACAGAAAAGCTGGCTAGATAGCGACGCCTTGGACGCGATCGGCAAACATGACATCGTCGTCGCATCTCGCTCAGTGGGTCTTGGCGATATAAAAAAACTAAACGACGCAGCAAAAAAATACGTATGCATAACTAGCTTTTTAGAGGATTATCCAAGCCTTAGAGAAATTTGGATGGATTTGCTTGCGGGCATCGACGAAAGAGCTTCAAAACGTCCGCCTTTTATAAACGAAAATCCCAGGATGTTTGGCTATAACGTCACTTTCAATATGCTCTACGACCTAGGCGCAAACGTAAACGTGCGGATTTTTGACACCGTTTACGAAAAGAGTTTTACGGGCAAGGACGAGGCTTACGAATTTTTAAAATTCGTCGGAGAAATCCCAAAAGAAAAAGAGAAAATTTTTAGAAAAAACGTGGATAAATGGCTAGTAAAAGATAAAAGCGGAGTCAAATTTTACCGAACGACAAAAAGCTACGCGATGTGGTACGACGTAAGCGAGGTAAAATTTGAATAATAAAGCCCTTTTTGCCGTTTTAACGATCGTGCTGATAGTTTGCGCCTTTGCTTCCTTGGCTATTGGCAGATACGGTCTTGGTGCGGCCGAAATTTTTTCTAGCTTAAAATCTTTGCTATTTGGCTCGCCTCCGTCAAACGAGCAAGCTCACGCCGTAATAACGCAGATCAGACTTCCTCGCATCGCCTTTGCGGTGCTTGTAGGTGCCGCCCTTTCCGCATCCGGCGCGGTTTATCAGGGGCTTTTTAAAAATCCCTTGGTATCGCCAGATATCCTAGGCGTATCTAGCGGCGCAGCGGTGGGGGGCTAGTATAGCTATCATTCTTTCATTGCCGGTATTTTACGTCTCGCTAACGGCCTTTGGCTTTGGACTAGCCGCCGTCTTTGCGGTAGTTTTTTAAGCCAACTCATAGCTAGAGGCAAGCTAAACGTCATCATAATGGTGCTCTCAGGCGTAGTCATATCCTCGCTTTTTGGCGCTTTTAGCTCGCTTTTAAAATTTCTAGCAGATAGCGAAAACAAGCTACCGGAGATTACATTTTGGCTGATGGGCAGCCTAGCTCGCACCGGAGGATATCAAAACGTTCTTTATATGCTAGGCGTCACGGCGTTTTGCTCCGTGCCTTTGTTTTTGCTTAGGTTTAGACTAAATATCTTGGCATTTGGCGAAGAAGAAGCTAAGGCCATGGGCGTAAATGTCAAATTTTACAGCTTTATCATCATATGCACCTCTACTTTGCTGACGGCTTCTAGCGTTGCTTTTTGCGGTATAGTAGGCTGGGTCGGACTCATCGTGCCGCACATCGCCCGCTCTATAGTCGGGGCGAATTTTAACGCCCTCTTGCCGGCTTCAATGCTAATCGGCGCACTATTTTTGCTAGTAGTTGATACGATAGCAAGGTGCGCGATGGCTAGCGAGATACCCCTTGGCATCATCACCTCGCTCATCGGCGCGCCCGTTTTTATCTACCTACTTTATCAGAGCAAAAAGAGTTGGCTGTGAAATTTGAGATAAAAAATTTAAGCTGCGGATACGGCAAAAAGCTAGTCGTGAAGGAATTTAGCGCCGAGCTAAAAGACGGAGAAATTTTATGCTTGCTCGGACCAAACGGCGTGGGTAAGACGACGGTTTTTAAGACAATTTTGGGATTTTTAAAGCCATTTGGCGGAGAAATTTTAGCAGACGGGCGAGATTTTTTCGCTTTAAGCGATAAAGAGCGAGCAAAGATCGTTAGCTACGTGCCTCAGGCTCACACGCCACCCTTTGCTTTTAGGGTTTTAGACGTCGTTTTAATGGGACGCTCGCCTTATATCGGAGCTTTTGAAAATCCAAGCACAAATGACGTAAATATCGCCATGCAAAAGCTTGATATGCTAGGAATGAGCGAATTTGCGGATAAAATTTACACCGATATTAGCGGCGGCGAGAGGCAAATGGTCTTAATAGCAAGGGCTTTATCGCAAGAAGCAAGCGCCGTGATGCTTGACGAGCCCGCTTCAAATTTGGACTTCGGCAATCAAGTAAAAATCCTAAAAGCCGTAAAAGAACTAGCGGCAAACGGACATAAGATCATCATGACTTCGCACTTTGCCGAGCATGCTTTTTACATAGACGCCAAGGTCGCGCTTTTAAAAAGAGATCAAAGCATAATCTACGGCAGTGCGAGCGAAGCGATAACGGATGAAAATTTGAGACTCGCTTACGGCGCGGATATCAGAGTAGTAAAAAACGAGATCGAGGGCAGAAGCGTCTACTCCTGCGTTCCGATCATTTAAGGAGAAAAAATGAGAAAGATTTTGGCGATTTTGATTTTGGCGGTTTGTATCTTGCAGGCGCGTATCGTCGTGGACGACGGCGGAAAAGAGGTGCGGATACCTGATAATGTAGAGCGCGTAACGCCGATGATAGGGGCTTTTACGCAGATGAGCGCGATGCTAACGGGCGAAGATAAAATCATCTCGGGCGCGGCGCGGCTACCTAAAATGATGAGTAAAATTTTCCCTAAAATAAAAACGATGAATAACGCAAGCGGCTCGCTAACAAGTAGTGCCGAAAGCATCATCGCTTCAAATACGCAGGTGGTTTTTGGGCCCGTCGGTATGATATTTGACGAAAATCAAAGAGCGCAACTAGAAGCCGCCGGCATAGCGGTCGTAAATATAAATAAATTTAGCAACGCTAGCGAGATAAAAGGCGCGGTTAACAAAATAGCCCAAATTTTAGGCGGTGATGCGGTAAAAAAAGCGGAGGAATTTAACGAGTATTTTGACGAAAATATAAAATTTGTAAGCGAAAAAGTTCAAAATATCAAGGATAAAAAGCGGGTTTTGGCTCTAAATTTTAACTCCGGAAATTTCGCAACCATCAGCGGCAAAGATATCGGCGCGGAGTATATAAAAATCGCGGGCGGAATAAATTTAAGCTCTCAAGATAACGAAGCGGACTTTAAAATCTCAAAGACGATAAACGAGGAGCAAGTTATTATCTTTAATCCCGATATAATCATAACCAATTCTCGCGAAGGCAAGGAAAAAATCCTAAATAATCCTGCGTTTGAAAAACTAAAAGCCGTTAAAGACGGCGCCGTATTCGTCGTGCCTAGCGGAGTTTGTCTGTGGAGCGTGCGTAGCGCCGAGGGGGCTTTACAGCCGCTTTGGCTAGCTCAAATCTTTTATCCCGAAATTTTTACCGAGCTAAATTTAGAAGATGAAGTTAAAAAATTTTACCTCAAATTTTACCGCTACGAGCTAAGCGACGAGGAGCTAAAAGAAATACTAAATCCAAAATAAAACCGCTAAATTTTCGCCTCGCTCCGCAAAACGCGGGGCGAATAAATTTAGCCCTCATCGCTTTTGCGTTTTTATAAATTTAAGCCCGTTTAGGTATAATCGAGCCTTTTAAAACGCGAGGAAAATATGCCCCTTTCAAAACTAAATCAAGAACAATACGCCGCCGCGACCGCTCCCGCCGGGCACAATCTAGTCATCGCCTCGGCCGGCACCGGCAAAACCAGCACCATCGTCGCGCGCATCGCTCATCTGCTAAATTTAGGCGTAAAGCCCGAAAAAATCCTACTGCTAACCTTCACCAACAAGGCCGCGGCCGAGATGATCGAGCGATTAAACCGACATTTTGATAAAAAAATCACCTCGCGCATCACGGCGGGCACGTTTCACTCGGTTTCTTATTCGCTTCTTAAATTTCTAGAAAAACCCGTCACGCTAAAGCAGCCAAGCGAGCTAAAAACGCTGCTAAAATCGCTCGTAGAAAGGCGCAAATTTAACCACTTAAGCGACGTGAAGCCATACGGCGGCGCCTATCTTTACGACACGTATTCGCTGTTTCAAAATTTAGCCCTAAAGCAGACGTTTGGCGAGTGGCTAAAGGAGCGAAGCGACGAGCAAGGCGTATATGCCGAGATTTACGAGGACGTTTTGCGCGAATTTGAGGAGGAAAAGAGCAAATTCGGCTACGCGGATTTTAACGACTTGCTTATCAAAATGCGCAACGAACTGAGAAAAGGCGCGCCGCTAAAATTTGAGGAAATTTTAGTCGACGAGTATCAGGACACAAACTCCCTGCAAGGCTCGCTAATCAGCGCTTTTGAGACGAAAAGCCTTTTTTGCGTCGGGGATTTTGACCAGAGTATTTACGCTTTTAACGGCGCAAACATCGAGATCATCGGCTCGTTTAAGGACCGCTTCGCAGACGCTAAAATTTAC
Organism: uncultured Campylobacter sp.; assembly: GCA_938041615.1. Lineage (GTDB taxonomy): Bacteria > Campylobacterota > Campylobacteria > Campylobacterales > Campylobacteraceae > Campylobacter_A. Next base: position 5,417 of record CALISV010000107.1, read on the forward strand.
GCGCTAAACATCAACTACCGCAGCAGCTCCGCAATCCTAGCACTTGCCAACAAAGTCATCGCAAACAACCCGCGCCTTTACGAAAAAAAGCTAGTCGTCGGCCGCGAGGGCAAATTTACCTCGCCAAAGCTACTAGTTTACAACGAGCTTTTCGACCAATACTCAAACATCGCGCAGATCATCGCCGTCTCAAAATACAAAAAAGAAAACATCGCCATCATCTTTCGCAACAACTCGAGCGCCGACGGCCTAGAAGTCGCGCTGCGAGAGCTTGGTATCGGCTCTAAGCGCAAGGGCGGCGTGAGCTTTTTTGAGAGCCGCGAGGTGCGCGCTGCGATGGATCTGCTAGGTATCCTCATAAATCCAAAAGATATCATGGCCTTTATCCACGTGTGCGAATATGCAAAAGGCGTCGGCGCGGCGCTTAGCAAGGAGATTTTTGAAGTGCTAAGCAAGGTCGGACACGGCGACGTCGTGCGCGGATTTTTGCAGCCTGACGATAGCGTGGAAGCCTTTGCAAAAAAGACTAAAAACTACCAGCTAGGGCTTTTTGACGAGCTTGACGAGGTCGGGGAGAAGTCGCGCTTTGCTAAATTTAACTTTTGCGAGGATTTTTTCGCGCACCCGATTTTAAAAATACAAAAACTAAGCGAGAGCGGCGGGCAGTTTTTGTATGAAATTTACAACTTTTTAAGCGCCGCCAAACGCCACTCGCGCCCGACCTCGCTGATAGAGGATCTCAAAAATAGCAAAATTTACGCCCTCATCGCCGACAATCTCGCGACCAAGCGCGCCACGCAAAAAAACGGCAACATAGACGAAACTCTAAAAAAAGAGGCCCTAGAGCGCATCGCGGGCAAGCTCGAGGTGCTGGGCGAACTAGCCAAAAACTACTCGGAGGCGGAGAAATTTTATAACTTTATCACGCTAGGAAGTAGCGAGATGAGCAGCGGCGAAGGGGTAAATCTACTAAGCGTGCACGCCTCAAAGGGGCTTGAGTTTGACCTCGTTTTCGTAGTCGATCTCGCGCAAAATCGCTTCCCGAACCTCAAACTCATGAGCATGGGCGGCTCGCTCGAGGAGGAGCGGCGGCTCTTTTACGTCGCGGTCACGAGGGCTCGCGACGAGCTGATTTTAAGCTACGCCAAATACGACAAAATCAAAAAGATAAACTACCAGCCCAGCCAGTTTTTGATCGAGGCCGGGATGGCGAGCGCCGGGATTTAAATTTAACTTCAAATTTGACCGATATAAAATTTGAAGTCGTTTAAATTTAGCCGCCCTATTTTATCTTTCGTCTGCCGCAGTCGGCGCTTGGCATAACCAGCACCTTGAAAACGCTGAATTTAACTAAACTTCAAATTTTAATTTGAAAAGTCAGAAGCGGGGCTATCAAATTTATCTCTATCGCCCAAAACCCTCAAATTTACGCCTACATAAAGCTCGGCGCGTCGTTTGAAAAAAGGATCAGATCGCCGGCTTTGGTGTTTTGCGCTAAGGCTTCTTGCATTTTTGATTTGTCCTTGATGACGATGACTTTCGGCCTGCTTAGGTGCTTTAGCAGCGTGACGGCGTTTAGCGAACTTGTCAGCATAACGATATCAAAGGTTTTGTTAATGATCTTGCTTAGCTTTTCGTTCTCTTCGTCGCTGCTCTCCATGATGCCGGGCGTCACGAGCACCTTGCGCCCTTCGTAGCTACCGACCAGCTCGTAGCTCGCGCTCATACCGTTAAAGTTGCCGTTAAAACCGTCGTCGATGATGATTTTGCCGCCCGCGTCGATACGCTCAAGTCTGTGTTCGACGTTTTTTAAGCGCGCTAGAGCGGAGGCGATCCTGGTCTCATCCAGCCCCAGATATAACGCGGTTTTTACGCAGACGGCTAGGTTTGCGGCGTTAAATTTACCAAGCAACGGCGAGTGAAACTCCATCTCGCCAAGCTTAAATTTAACCCCATCCAGGCTCGCCTCAACGCCGCTTAGGTCTTTGTCGTAAATTTCTATCTTTTCGCCCTCGTTTGCCTGCGTACTGCTGTGCACGAAAGCCTTTTCTAGGTGCTTTGAGCCAAGAGCCTCAAGCTTTGTAGCGCGGATATTTTCGAGCGTTTTAAAGTACTCGATATGCTGTGCGCCGATCTCGCCGACGATAGCGATCTGCGGGCTCAAAAACTCCGTGATCTGCGCGATGTCGCCTTTTAGGCGCGCACCGGCTTCGGCGATATATATCTGCGTACCGGCGGCAAGTTCGTTGTTTACGTCTTGGATGAGGCCTGCTAGCGTGTTTACGCTGCGAGGGGTTTTGCGGCAGACGAAATCATTTTTAAGCAGCTCAAATAGGAAATTTTTGATGCTGGTTTTGCCAAAACTCGCCGTTATCATGATGATTTTGAGCTCCGGCATCGAGGCTAGCTTTTTGCGCGCGCTGTTTTCGTAAGCCTTAAATTTTACCTTTTCCAGCAAAAAGCTAATCGCGAAAGAGAGCACGAGCGGCAGGACGACGCCTAAATTTACGCGATGCTGCGTCGCTAGATAAACAGCGTAGCTAGCGATAACCAAAAGCGCCAAGATAACAAAAAACCGCTTGACTCTCGGCGTAAAAACCAGCTTTTTATCTAGCTTTTTGTGCCAAATAGCGAGGCTTGGTACCAGCGCAAAGTAAAAATAAATCCAGAAAAATCGCTCCGCCCCGTAAAAAAGCACGATCGGCACGATAAGGAAAAACACGTGCCACAGCGGCCTAGTGAAGTGAAACAGCACGCGCTCAAACTTGTAGGAAAACCACTGAAGGCAGGTGATGAGATAAAATCCCAGCGCAAACGTAAATAAAATCTGCGTCGCGGCAAGGCCGATATTTATGAGGGTTTCGTTCATTTTTTCTCCTAGGTTCGTTTGGGGCGGGCTTTCCCTGCCGCTTTTGCCAAATTTGACATTTTGCAGTTTGTTTTGCAGATTTGGCGTAAATTTTGATAGTTTTTTTGTTAAATTTGAGAGTCAAATTTAAACGCCCTGCTTTATTTTTGTGCCGTAAAATGCAAATATTTATCAGCCGAGATTT
>CALISV010000108.1 GCA_938041615.1 uncultured Campylobacter sp.
CCGCAAGCTGCTCCGCTAGCTGCAAACACTCCTGCTTCGAGCCCAGATCAAGCGCGACGCAGAGCTTCACAGATCAGCCTTTAGCGCGTCTAGCACGCCATTTATAAATTTCGGCGCCGAGTCGCCGCCCAGCTCCTTGCCGAGCTCGATGCCCTCGTTTATGATGACGGCCTTATCGGTCGGGGTAAATTTCATCTCGTACGCCCCCAGCCTAAGCACGGCGCGCTCGATGCTGCCGATCTCGTTTATCTTCCACTCTTTTAGGCGCGCGTTTAGTAGCCCGTCAAGCTCATCCGCGTGCTCCAAAATGCCGTGAAAAAGCGACAGCGCGAGGCTTCGCTGGTCGTTTCGGATCTTTTTTTCTTCTAAAAACTCCTCGACGAACTCCTCGCTACAACTGCCCATTTCGCGCGCATATAGCAGCGAAACGACGGCCTGCCTGACCTGATGACGAGTCGCCATTTTACGCCTCCAAATTTTTATATAAGCTTAGCATCTCGATCACGCCCGTCATCGCTTCAAAGCCCTTATTTCCGGCCTTTGAGCCCGCTCTCTCGATGGCCTGCTCGATGCTATCTACCGTTAGTACGCCAAAGGTCACCGGTTTGCCGTATTTTAGCGTGACGTTTGCGATGCCCTTGGTCGTCTCGGCGCTCACGTAGTCAAAGTGAGGCGTAGAGCCTCTTATCACCGCTCCCACGCAGCAAATAGCGTCAAATTTACCACTAGCTAGAGCCTTTTCTAGCGCCATAGGTATCTCAAACGCGCCAGGCACCAAAATCAAGCTCAAATTTTTCTCGTCGCCACCGTGGCGCAAAAATGCGTCCCTCGCACCCTCGACCAGCCTATCGGTGATGATGTGGTTAAATCTCGCGTTAATGATAGCGATCTTTTCGCCGCCTTTTAGAGCCAAATTTCCTTCGATTATTTTCATGGTTTCTCCTTTTAAATTATTTTTAACATTATCGCGCTTAGCGTTATTAGCGATAGATAAAACGCCTTTTGCGCGCTCATTTTTTCGCCGTCAAAAACCACTCCGACGCCTACGGCTCCGACCGCTCCCATGCCCGTCCAGATCGCGTACGCCACCGACATTGGCATCGCCTGCATCGCGTAGCTCAAAAGCCAGAGCGAAAGGGCGAAATTTGCGACCAAAATCAAAAAATTCGCCGCCTTTTTCACGCCGAAGCTTTTTTGAAATTTGGTTAGAAAAAATACGCCCGAAACCTCGCAGCACCCGGCCGCCAAAAGAGCTAAAACGTACGTCAAGATTTCAGCCTTTTTAGCCCTAGCACGCCCGCAACTAGCGTCGCTATGAAAAATAGCCGCAAGGGATCCGGCATCTGGCCGCTTGAGCTGTATTCGCTAACGCTTTCGGCGACCACGATAAAAAATGCTCCAAATCCTACGAATACGGTATATGCGACGCTAACGGGCAAGTATTTCATCGCCATGATAAAGGACGTGAAGCTAACACAAACGAGCATCGCAGTGAGCGCGATCTCTGGTGCGCTTGATGCGTGCTTTAGCCCGTACGCCCAGCCGCACTCGGCGACCGCGCCGCCTAGCACCCACAAAAAGCCCTTAGTTTGCATCGCCTAGGGCGTCTTTTATCTTAAAAATTTGAGCGATATTTGCGTCTAGCTCATCCAAATTTAGCATATTCGGCCCGTCGCAAAGCGCCTCGCAAGGATTAATATGCGTCTCGTAGAAAAATCCGTCCACGCCCGCAGCTGCCGCAGCTCGCGCTAGATACGGCACAAATTTCGCATCTCCGCCGCTTTTTTCGCCAAGAGCGCTTGGCATCTGTACGCTATGCGTCGCGTCGAAAATGACCGGCGCAAACTCGCGCATAATCGGCAGCGAGCGCATATCGACGATCAAATTTCCGTAGCCGAAGGTACTGCCGCGCTCGGTGAGCCAAACGCCGTAGCGGCGCGCCAGATCGTGCATCCCTTCGCCGCTCGGCTGTGGGGCGTCTTGCGCGGCACTTATCGAGCCGTCTTGTGCGTTGCAAGTATGAGAGAAGTTTCGCTGCGAGGCGCTTTGCGCTTCGCTTTTGTTATCGCTTTGTGCGGCACAAGGTGTCGCCGTGCTTTGAGTGGCACTTTCTCTTTCGGCACCGCTTTTAGCGCCGCAAGTATGAATAAAATTTTGTGCGTCCTGGGCGGTACTGCAAGAATTTTGCGTGCCTAGCGCCGAAGATCCGTCATTCGCACCGCCTCTGACGCCGCTTTGCGCGCTGTAAATTTCGGTATCGCTAGAGCAGGCGCTGTTTTGAGCGGCCTTTGTATCGCTAGATGCTACACCGCTTTGCGGAGTATAAGCCCGTGCGCTGCGGGTTTGCAGCACCTTTTCGACGCTGTGTTTCATCGCCTGCGGCGATAAAAACTGGCCTTTTTTGATGTTTACTACCGCTTGCGTGCTGGCTGCGGCGACGAGCAGGTCGGTTTGGCGGCACAAAAACGCGGGTATTTGCAGCACGTCGGCGACGCGCGCGACGGGCTCTGCCTGGTAGCTTTCGTGGATGTCGGTTAAAATTTTATAGCCGAACTTTTCCTTTACTTCGGCTAAAATTTCGCAGCCGCGCTCAAGCCCCGGGCCGCGGAAGCTTGAGATACTGGTGCGGTTGGCTTTATCGAAGCTGCTTTTGAAGTAAAATTCCACCCCGCTCATTTCGTTAAATTTGCGCAAACTTTCCGCGACTTGCATTATCAGCTCGCGGCTTTCGATCACGCAGGGTCCTGCGATCAGTATCATAAAGTATCCTTTTTTAAAATTTGCGCGATTTTAGCGAAATTTTACTAACTCTTAATAGGGCTTGCCGAAAAATTTCTCGTAATGCTCGTAAAAGCGCTTGTAGTAGGGGTTTGAGTAGCGTTTGCGCATGCCGTAGTTGTAGCACTCGATCGTGTCTTTGATATTTTTGTCTTTGGCGTTCCAGCATTTGCGTAGGATTTTGGCGCATTTGGTGAGGTTGTACATAGGGTTGAATATATAATCTATCTCATTTTGGCTGAAATTTACGGCGTTTAGCTGCCCGAGTCCTACGTCGATGCTAAAGCCGTCCTCGTACAGGTACTTGGCGATCTGCACGGCGTAAATTTCGTTTGCCGGTATGATCGTAACGACCCATTTGCTGGAATTTAGGCTGTAGTTGCTCGTTTTGATGCGGATATTTTGATTGCGCAGGCCTGCAAAATAATCGGCGTTTGCTTTGTTTGTCAAAAAGGAGATCGTGTAGGGCTCGAAGTCGCTTTCGATTTTGACGATGGTGTAGAGGATCTCGGGCTTGACGCCTTCATTTTGCGCTACTGCGGCGATGGCGTTTACGATCTCGTTCGGCGAGTAAGCGGGGGCTTGAAGCGCTAAAAACAGGGCGAAAACCAACTTTTTCATCTAAATTTACCGAGCCTTTGATAAAATTTTATGTCGCAAGTATAGCACAATTTCAGTCTTTTCATCATTGTTTAAGTGAAAATTAATCGTATTGGATATATAATCACATTTCTTTTTTAAACCCAAACGGTCGCTTAGCTCAGCTGGTAGAGCGCCACCCTTACAAGGTGGATGTCGCAGGTTCGATCCCTACAGCGACCACCATTTTGAAATCATTGGATTTCATACTTCTTTAGCACTTGCGTTGCGAGTGTGATTTTTGGTGCGACGGTAGTTCAGCTGGTTAGAATGCCGCCCTGTCACGGCGGAGGTCGTGGGTTCGAGCCCCATTCGTCGCGCCACTTCTTACGATGTCTTGCTAGCTCAGTAGGTAGAGCATCTCACTTTTAATGAGGGGGTCGTTGGTTCGAATCCAACGCAGGACACCACCCACCCAATT
>CALISV010000109.1 GCA_938041615.1 uncultured Campylobacter sp.
TTCAAAATATTGTAAGCCATAAAAAGATAAAATGCCAAAATCTATTTGGGGTTATAGCTCAGCTGGGAGAGCGCTTGAATGGCATTCAAGAGGTCGGCGGTTCGATCCCGCTTAACTCCACCATCTTTTAAATTTCTCCCCAAATTTTGCTCCATCAAAAAAACTTTGATTAATTTATATTTTATAGTTAATATCTCAATCCTTGAAAATAGTATTTTAAGCTTGCTTGTGTTAGTATCGGCAAAATTTAGTACGGGAAAAAGATGCAAGATTACTCAATTTTAGACGTTTTATCCAATAAAAAAGTCCTTTGTTTAGAGGATGAACCTTATATATTAAAAAATATGATCGACTCTCTCGAGCTGTTTTTTGCCGAAGTAAAAGGCGTAAGCGACGGCATCGAGGCGCTAGACGAGGCTATGAGCGGCTCGTACGACGCGCTCGTCCTAGACGTCAGCGTCCCGCACATGGACGGTCTAGAGGTAGCTAAAAAGATCCGCTCCGCAAACCGCAAAATCCCTATCGTCATCATTTCAAGCCACACCGAGCAGGAGTATTTGTGGCGCGCCGTCGAGCTAAAGATCACGAGATATCTCTCAAAGCCCTACGATAAAGACACGTTTATAAAAGCGCTAGAAGACGTCGCGATGGAGCTTATCGACCATACGCCGATGTTTAGTATCAACGACGACCTCAAATACGACTTTAGTAAAAAAATCATATACATAAAGGAAGAGGCCTGTCGCCTCTCCAAAAGCGAGAGCAAGCTTTTGGAGTATTTTTTAAACAACAAAAATCAAACGATCACTTACGAGCAGCTGTTTGACTACATGTGGGAATTTGAACAGCCGACCAAAGAAGCCATCAAAACCATCGTAAAAGAGCTGCGCCGCAAGATCGGCAAAGACATGATCAAAAATTTATACGGCGTAGGATATCTATGTGAAGTCCAAATTTAAATTTATCATCCTGCTGCTCGTCGTTTTGTACGGCGCCATTACCGTTTTGGTTTTTAACTTTTACCGCGATCTTGCGCTAAAAGACGCCAAGCAGGAGGCCGTTTACGTGCTAGATGCGATGAACGGCATACGCGACTACATCTCTACCGTCCAGCGCCCGCTCATAGATGAGTTAAAAGATCACGGCGCGATAGACAAAGACCTTTTTGATCCCAGACTCATGTCCTCATCCTACATCACGCGTCAAATTTACAAAATCCAGCTCGCTAAAAAAAACATAAACTACGACTACAGGCTAACGGCGACGAATCCGCTAAATCCCGAACACGAAGGCACGGAATTTGAAAATGAAATTTTAGAAGGGTTTAAGGAGGGCAAATACGAGGTCTACTCTGACGTAATCAAAGACCAAAACGCCTCGTACTTTTTCGTCGGCCTTCCTATAAAAAACTCCCACCCGTCATGCGTCGAGTGCCACAGCATAAACAGCGCGCCTAAAAAAATGCTCGAACAATACGGAAATTTAAATAATTTCGAGGGCAAAGTCGGCGACACGATAGCGATGGTGAGCTTTAAAATCCCGGTAAAAAGTATTTTGCTCTATCACAAGCAAGAATTTATAGTTAGCGGCGTGGCGATCACGGCGATCTTTGCGGCGTTTTTATTTTTCGTTTATAAAATCCACAAAGGCAACGAAAAAACCAAGATGCAAAACGAGCTTTTGATGATAAATCAAAGCCGCCTAGCCTCGATGGGCGAAATGATCGGCAATATCTCGCACCAGTGGCGTCAGCCTCTAGCGCAGATCAGCTCGACTCTGGTAAATTTGGAGCTTTACTCCGAGCGAGGCAAACTAAGCGAGCAGAGGCTAAAAGAGGCCATCGAAGAGGCAAACGAGCAGGTCAAATTTATGTCTGACACTATCGAGGACTTTAAAAATTTCTTTAATCCAAATATGCCAAAGAGCGAATTTGACGTAAAACAGGCCATAGAACAGGCTTGTAAAATTTTAAACGCGACGCTCAAAAAGCACGTCATCGACGTAAAAGTCGAGATAAAAGAAAATTTTACGCTTTACGGAAATATAAACGAGCTCATTCAAATTTTAATCAATGTTATGAATAACGCTAAAGAAGCATTTTTAAACGCGCCGCAAGAGCGGGCGCAAGCAAACCGATGGCAAATTTTAATAACCGCCCTTTTGCAAAACGGCGAGCGAGCGATAACGCTCGAAAATAACGCCGGTAATATAGATAAAGGCGTGATAAATAAAATTTTCAAGCCGCATTTTACTACGAAAAAGTCAGGCAGCGGGCTTGGACTATATATGAGTAAGGTAATAGCCGAAAAAAATAACGCCCGAATTTATGCGCAAAATATAAATAACGGCGTAGTATTTACTATTAAATTTAAAAATTCATAATTTATTAAATTTCCCCTTTTTTCGCCCCCTTTTTACGATAGCATTATCAGTATGAAATCTTTTTGATTTTAGATCCAAAATTTATAAGGAGGGCGCAATGAGGAATTTAAGTAAAACCTTATTAGGTTTGCTTATGGGCGTTAGCGTCTTCGCATCGCAAGCCTGTTGCGAAGAACACAACATGCAGATGTCTCAACAAGCGCGAGACGTCATAGCAAACCCAAAAGGTACGCTTCAAAGTAGAGGCGTAATATCCTTGCAAGACTACATCGTAGAAGAGCAAGAGATGTATGAGTGGCTGTTTAAAAACCACCCGATTTTCACAAAATACGGCGGTAAAACAGTCGGTAAACTAGACGTTCACGACCGTGGACTTGAGTGGCTTGCCGAAGGTCACGGCTTTGACATGTCAAAAGCTAGTAAAAGAGACGGCGGTAAAGGCTACAGCTCTATGATGTATAGGATACCTGCGGGTTCGTCTTTGCAGTTTCCTAACAAATTCGTAGGATCTGAAAAGTGCGGCGAGTGCCACCCTGCGCAGTACGAGGTATGGAGCAGATCGCGCCACGCCACTACTATCCGCTTCCCTGGCGAGCACCCAGAGGTTAACAACAACCTAACCGATCCGGTATTTAGCCCGGATACTGCGTCTATCTTGCCTCAAGGTATTACTCCGGACGTTATTTACGCGACAGTCGGACACCTAAGAACCAAATTCGGCTACGTAGACGCGTGGTTGCTGCGAGGAACTTACCACGTAGAGGGCGGTTTGCTACGAGACGGCACAGGTCAGATTGTAGCAGGCGGTAACCAATTCCAAAGAACTTGGGCGTTAAATTTAACTCCCGAAACAGTTAAGAAAATCAAAGATTTCGTTCCTGATTTCCCAGAAACTTTAGCTGACTATGGCGATAACGGCGGATACGTCAGAGGTCTAGCCTCATATGCCGCTAAATACAAAAAGTCAATGTTCTTCCAAGCAAACGGCTCTTACTGCGAAGTTTGCCACCCGTTCAAATTTGACTTTAAAACTAAGAAAGAGTTCTATGCGGCTCTTGGTAATGCCAAAGAGCTTCAAAAGCACACTATCTCTAAAGGCGTAAGCTGTGAGGAGTGTCACGGAGCCGGCGGTCACCTTGACGGAGCTACAAACTTTAGAACATCAAACTGCGAACGCTGTCACCAAAGATTTAACTATAGCCCAGACCTAGCTAGAGCCAATCCTCTAAACCAAGGCAAGCTTGACCTATCTCTAAGCTCTAAATTTAAATCAATGGGACCAGGATGCGGATCTGAGGGTTCACAATCATACTTTACCGCTCACTACGATAAAGGTATGCGCTGCACCACTTGCCACGATCCACACGATAACACAGGTCCGGTTGTAGGCGACAAGACTATCAAAGGCGTAAACTATAACTCAGAGCAAGGCTACCTAAGCGCGCTTTACACTAAACCAAAAATCAGAAAAGATTGTCAAGATTGCCACAAAGAGCAAGCATATATCGCTTCTAGAGCCGATACGCATAAAGATAATACTTGCGCATCTTGCCATATGCCGTTCATGATGAGCTGCGAGAACTTCTACGCTATCCAGTTCCAAGACAACGCTGGATTTGATACTCAAAGAAGATCTCACATCTGGAAGATCGACGTAGATCCTGCTAGAAAATCTCTAGTTGCGGGCGATGCTGCTAAAGGACCAAGAGACACTAAAGATTGGCACTTCCAAAGAGATAAAAACGGACACAACTTCGTTGACCTAATGTGGGCGTGCGCTAGAACGTCTTGGGCGGATAAAGATATGCAAGATACTAAAGGCTGCCACAGCCCTGTACTATCTGAGCTAAAACCTACCCTACACTTCAAGAATCAAAAACAGGTTTACGACGAAGTAATGGGATGGCAAACTCCTGTTAAAAACGACTTCTCTCAAGTCAAAATCGGTATCGAGGGACTTTACGCTATCTTAGAAACTAAGAAACTAAGCCCTAGCGATAAGACGAGAGTTTATGAGCTAATCGAAAAAGCGCAAGACACAGTCGACTTGCTACAAAAAGACGGCTCATGGGGTATGCACGGCTTTAAATATACAAAACAAAGACTCGACGCTTCTAAAGAGTACATCAAAGAAGCCCAAAGAATCATAAACAACAATTTATGATGCGATTACGGACGCCGCAAAAGTGCGGCGTCCAAATTTAATAAGGTAAATTTATGCGTTTTAAACTTAGCAAAAACCCGATTTTAGCTCTTTGCCTAACGGCCGGTTGCGTCTTGTGCGCTAGCGCGGCGGATAAAGAGGCGATGACGCAAGAGCAAAAAGAATCATACAGTATCGGAATTTCAACCGGAACATATATCTCCGCACAACTAAAAAAACAAGAAAGCTTAGGCGTTAAATTTGACAGCAAGGCTATTTTAGACGGTTTTGCAGATGCCTTTAAAAAAGAACAAAAACTAACGGACGAAGAAATAATCTCTCTACTCAATCAAAGGGACGAAAAATTAAATAAGCTAACCCAAGACGCGCTTAAAAAAGCGCTTGAAAAAAATTTAAAAGAGGGCGAAGAATTTATGGCGAAAAACGCCAAAAACAAAAAGGTCAAAACGACTAAATCAGGGCTTCAGTACGAAGTCATGGCAGTCGGCGACGGCGATAAGCCAAGACCTGAGAGCGTAGTCGCGCTAAACTATAAAGCTTACCTCATAAACGGCAAAGTTTTTGACGACACGTACTCTAGAAACGAGCCTGCGATCCTTTCTATGGTAAATTTAATAGACGGCCTACAAGAGGGCCTCATGATGATGAACGGTAACTCAAAATATAAATTCGTCATCCCGTCTCACCTAGCTTACGGAGACGAGGGCGCAGACGAGATACCGGGCGGCTCGACGCTGATTTTTGAAGTCGAGCTAGTAAAGGCGCTAAAACCTGGCGAGCTAGCCGGCGCAGCCAAAAAACTAAGCGAAACTCAGCCGCGCAATTTCCATGGCGCGCATAGCCACGGAAGTAGCGTTGGTAGATAAATTTAGGATATTTAATCCATACGGATGGAGAAGAATATGAAAGAGCAAAATACAAGAAGGACGTTTTTTAAATTCCTTGCTTCGGGCGCGGCGGTTGCGGGAGCGACTAGCGTACTGGGCAAGAGTATAAATTTAGACGCCCCTACGGAAAACGGCAAAAAGCCGCACTACGGCATGATCTTTGATCAGAACAAATGCGTCGGCTGTACCGACTGCGAGATCGCCTGTAAAAAGGTAAATTCGGTTCCGAAAGGTCAGATGAGGCTTTTTATCCAGGATAAAACCGATCCGCTAAATTTGAAAGAAAAGCGCTACGTCAGGGTTTCTTGCCAGCAGTGCGAGGATGCGCCGTGCGTGACCGTTTGCCCGACGAAAGCCTGTCACAAGGACGAAAAAACCGGCATCACGACGATGAACACCGACGACTGTATCGCCTGTAAATACTGCATCGTAGCCTGTCCTTACGACGTGCGCTTTATAAACCACGAAACAAGAGCCGCAGAGAGCTGCAACTTCTGCTTGGATACGAATTTAAAAGACGGTCACGAACCGGCCTGCATCGAGGCGTGCAGATACGAGGCGATCGTATTTGGCGATCTAAACGACGAAGGCTCGCACATCAGCAAGCTACTTCGCGTAAAAGACAGCCTGCGCATGCATCCTGAGTGCGGCACGAAGCCGAGCCTGCGCTATATTCCTGCGGTTAAATTGGGGGTGTGATATGAACGGAGCTATAAATTTCACTGCGACCTTCTCGCACGGCGTTGAGTGGGGCTGGCCGATTGCGGTTTATCTTTTGCTAGCGGGCATGAGCGGCGGCGCTTTGATCGTCGCGATCCTCGTCAAATTTTATAAAAAACAGACCGAAAGCACGCCGCTGTTTAAGGCTGCGTCGCTGCTATCTTTCGTCACGATTTTACTCGGTATGGTCTGCCTAGTAGCCGACCTTGAGAGGCCGCTACTTTTCTGGAAAATTTTGATTAATTACAACTTCACCTCGGTTATGTCCGTGGGCGTTGCGGCGCTTTGCGTCTATATCCCGCTTAGCTTCGTAGCCTGCCTTTATGCGTTTGAAGATTGCCTAAGAGAGTTTTTGACGCGCAATCTTAGCTTTTTAAAAGGTCTTTTCGAGCTTGTGATGAAAATCGTAAACGCGCTTCGCCCGCTACTTCTTGCGCTTACGCTTGTTTTTGCGGTCGCGATCTGCGCCTATACGGGATTTTTGATCTCGGTTTTAGTTAGATTTCCTATCCTTAATACCGCCGTTTTACCTGCGCTTTTCGTGGCGTCTGGCTTATCGGCAGGCATCGCAGGCTCAAGCCTGATAGCCGCGCTTTTCTTTAAAGCAGACCCGCACGGCGGCGATCTAAAAACCTTGCACGCCGCCGAGTGGCCGGTTTTAGCGATGGAAATTTTACTAATCGGCATGATTTTCGTTTCGCTAATCACCGGAAGCGACGTGCAAAAAGCCGCGAGTGTCGCATTTAGCGAGGGCGTTTACGCTCAGCTATTTTGGCTCGGCGTCGTGGGC
>CALISV010000110.1 GCA_938041615.1 uncultured Campylobacter sp.
AATTTGGTTTAGTCAAAATTTAGCACGCCTCACGTTTTTAAATTTAAGCCGCTAGCTTTAATAAAATTTGCAGTTAAATTTAGTAAAATCGGCAAAAATTATTCAAGACAAAATAGGCGTAGTTTAAATAAATTTTTCTTGCCCGCAAAGGAGCGGACTGGTCGTCCGTGACTGCGGCGGGTATAGAAAAATTTATTCTAAAATCCGTCGTTTATGGGGAATTATAATGTTAGTTCATATTTGCTGCTCCGTCGACAGCCATTATTTTCTGCAACGCCTGCGCGCCGACCGCCCGCGCGAGCGTCTCGTCGGCTATTTCTACGACCCCAACATCCATCCGTACAGCGAGTTTTTGATGAGGTTTCGCGACGTAAAAAGAAGCTGCGAAAAGCTAGGTATCGAGCTTATTTGCGGCAAATACGAGTACGAGGCGTGGCTAGATGGCGCAAAGGGCCTTGAAAACGAGCCCGAAAAGGGTAAGCGCTGCGCGTATTGTTTTGATTTTCGCGTGGGAAATTCGGCTAAAAAAGCGCGCGAACTAGGCGAAAAATCGATCACTACTACGCTGTTAATGAGCCCGAAAAAGGACTTTTCGCAGCTAAAAAGCGCGCTGGATAAAGCAGCCGGCGAATACGGCCTCGAAACATTTGCCGTGGATTACCGCGCGGGCGGCGGCACGAACGCGCAGTTTGAGCTCGCTAAAAAAGATAAACTCTATCATCAAAACTACTGCGGCTGTATTTTCGGGCTTAGCAAGCAGCGCGAGGCGCAAAAACTACCGCTTAGCGAGCTGATGAGCGAGGTGTGCGGGCGCGTGATGCCTGGAGGCATCGAGGAGCGTCTGGAGCTTTACGAAAAGGTACGCGAGTGCGAGGCTGCGGGCGTGAAATTTCACCTATCGCGTAAGTATTTTCTAAACTACCGCCTGCTGCGAGCCTACGTCAAATTTGGCGGTACCGCCCTGCCGTCGTATTTTCTGCTTTACTCGCATTTTAAGCGCGAAAACGTCAAATTTAGCGTGAGCGAGGCGGCGCAAATTTGCGACGAGCTGCGAGACGGCGTGACGCTACTAAATTTGGCTAAATTTAACGAGCTCTCGGGTGAAAATTTCGCTAGCGTAAACGAGCTCTGCCGCCGGCCTATCGCCGTGTCGCGCGAGCTGGAAATCCGCCGCGAGCTGTGCGGAGAATTTAGCCAAAATCCTATAATCGTGCTGGATGAAATTCGCGCGGGCAGATACGAGATCTACGCTAAAGACGAGCTTTATAACGATAGTCGCGAGGTTTTGGTAGCGCAAATTTGAGCTAAATTTAACGCGCTCGAGATAAAAGGCAGGCGCGAAAATTTAGCGGCTAAATTTTGCCCCGACCAAATCAATAATCTTTTTCTTAGCAAAATTTGGCTAAAATCGGCTTTAAATTTTACTCACAAGGTTTAAAGTGATCGACATCGTTGAAATCCAAAAAATACTCCCGCACAGATACCCGTTCCTGCTCATCGACCGAGTGACCGAGCTCGAGCCCGCTAAACACATCGTCGCGTATAAAAACGTCACGATCGGCGAGCCCGTGTTTCAGGGGCACTTCCCGGGTCACCCGATATATCCTGGCGTGATGATCATCGAGGGCATGGCGCAGGCCGGCGGCGTGCTCGCGTTTAAGAGCATGAGCGACGAGCATCAAGCGGGTATCGAAAATAAAGTCGTTTATTTTATGAGCATCGACGGGGCGAAATTTCGCCACCCGATACGCCCGGGCGACAGGCTCGAGTACCGCCTCGAGGTGCTAAAGCACAAAGGTAACATCTGGGTACTAAAAGGCGAAGCCTACGTAGACAGCACGCTAGCGTGCGAGGCCGAGCTAAAAGCTATGATCGTAGATAAATAAGCGAGCTAAAATGAGAAATATCCATCCGCAAGCCGTCGTCGAGGACGGCGCGAAGATCGGCGAGGACGTAACGATCGAGGCCTACGCCTACGTTAGCAAGGACGCCGTACTAGGCGACGGCATACTCGTAAAGCAAGGCGCTAGGATCGTAGGCGACACGCATATCGGCGATGGCGGTAAAATTTACAGCTACGCTATCGTGGGCGATATCCCGCAGGACGTGAGCTACCGCGCCGAGGAAAACACTGGCGTTCGTATCGGCAAAAACGCGACGATCCGCGAGTTTTGCACGATAAACTCGGGCACGCACAAAGGCGACGGGATCACGCGTATCGGCGATAACGCGTTTATCATGGCCTACTGCCACGTCGCGCACGACTGCGTCGTAGGAAATAGCGTCATCCTGGCAAACAACGCGACTCTAGCCGGTCACGTGGAGCTTGGCGATTACAGCGTCGTGGGCGGTATGACGCCGATACATCAGTTCGTGAGAGTGGGCGAGAGCTGCATGATCGCGGGCGCTAGCGCGCTATCTCAGGATGTCGTGCCGTTTTGCCTGGCTGAAGGCAACCGAGCCTATATCAGAAGCTTAAATTTGGTCGGTATCAGGCGCAGGTTCGACAAAGACACGGTCGAAGAGATAAATAGGGCGTATAAATTTTTATTTAGAAAAAGCGGGGATCTAAAAGCCGCGGCTAGCGAGCTTTTAGAGAGAGTGCAGATAGAGCAGGTGCGAAAAATGTGTGAATTTATACTGAGCACCAAGCGCGGTATCCCATTAGCAAAAGGAAGAGAATAATGGCGAGAAAATGTAATTTTTGCGGCGAAGTAGAGTCTGCCGAGAGGAGACTGCTGGCCGATATAGACGGGACTGCGTTTATATGCGAGCACTGCATCACTGCCGCTTACAAGGTGCTTTACGGCGAGGAGAGTCGCGAGCAAGAAAAAGAAGAGCGAACTAGAGACTATCAAAATTTGACGCCAAAAGAGCTAAAGGCGGTGCTAGATAACTACGTCATCGGTCAAGATAAAGCTAAAAAGGTATTTAGCGTCGGCGTTTATAACCACTACAAAAGAATTTTTAGAAAAGGTGAGATCGAGGATGATACGGAGATCTCAAAATCAAATATCTTGCTCGTCGGGCCTACGGGTAGCGGCAAAACGCTGATGGCGCAGACGCTGGCTAAATTTCTAGACGTGCCTATCGCTATCTGCGATGCGACTAGTCTAACAGAAGCCGGCTACGTCGGCGAAGACGTGGAAAATATCCTAACTCGCCTTTTACAAGCTGCAGACGGCGACGTAAAGCGCGCCGAGCAGGGCATAGTTTTCGTCGATGAGATAGATAAAATCGCCAGAATGAGCGAAAACCGCTCGATCACGCGCGACGTTAGCGGCGAGGGCGTACAGCAGGCGCTTTTAAAAATCATCGAGGGTAGCCTCGTAAATATCCCTCCAAAAGGCGGTAGAAAGCATCCTAATCAGGAATTTATCCAGATAGATACTTCAAATATCCTATTCGTCTGCGGCGGCGCGTTTGACGGCCTGGCCGACATCATCGAGCGCAGGATCGGTAAAAACGTGCTGGGATTTGGTCAAGATAAACGTTCTAAAGACGATAGGGAAAATTTGCTAGACGCGCTTGAGAGCGACGATTTGGTGCATTTTGGACTCATTCCCGAGCTCATAGGCAGGCTTCACGTGGTCGCTACGTTAAATAAAATCACCGAAGACGATATGGTGCGAATTTTAACCGAGCCTAAAAACGCGATCTTGAAGCAATACCAAAAGCTTTTCGCGATAGATAGGGCAAATTTGAAATTTGACGATGAAGCTCTAAAAGAGATCGCAAGGCTAGCCATTGAGCGAAAAACGGGAGCCAGAGGGCTACGAAGCATAATGGAAGAGGTGATGACAGATATAATGTACGAACTGCCGGAGCTTGCAGGCTACGACGTGGTGATCACCAAAGAGGTCGTAAACGGTAAAGAAAAACCGATTTTCGTAAAAAACAATAAAATAAGCGCATAAGGATACAGATGATTTTAGACCAACTAATAGGATTTTTTTCAAGCGATATGGGTATCGACCTAGGCACGGCAAATACGCTAGTTCTAGTAAAAGATAAAGGTATCATCATAAACGAGCCCTCCGTCGTCGCGGTACAACGCGAAAAATACGGCAAGCAAAAAATATTAGCCGTCGGACACGAGGCAAAAGAGATGGTTGGTAAAACTCCTGGCGATATCGAGGCGATCCGTCCGATGAGAGACGGCGTTATCGCGGATTTTGATATGACGGAAAAGATGATCCGCTACTTCATCGAAAAAACTCACCGCAGAAAAAGCTTTTTGCGCCCTCGCATCATCATCTCCGTGCCTTACGGCCTAACTCAAGTCGAGCGTAAAGCCGTACGCGAGAGTGCGCTAAGCGCGGGAGCTAGAGAGGTATTTTTGATCGAGGAGCCGATGGCTGCTGCTATCGGAGCAAATTTACCGGTACGCGAACCGCAAGGTAATCTAGTCGTCGATATCGGCGGCGGTACGACCGAGATCGGCGTAGTGTCCCTAGGCGGTTTAGTCATCAGCAAGTCTATCCGCACCGCGGGCGATAAAATCGACATGAGCATCGTAAACTACATAAAAGAAAAATACAACCTCCTAATCGGCGAGCGTGCGGGCGAGGATATCAAAATCTCCGTCGGTTCGGCGATCCAGCTGCCTGAGGAGCTTAGTATCGTAGTAAAAGGCCGCGACCAAATCAGCGGTCTGCTAAGCCGCGTGGAGCTAACTAGCGAAGACGTGCGCGAGGCTATGCGCGAACCGCTAAAGGAGATCGCAGACGCCCTAAAAACCGTGCTTGAGATGATGCCGCCCGATCTTGCCGGCGATATCGTGGAAAACGGTATCGTACTAACCGGAGGCGGAGCGCTGATCCGCGGACTTGATAAGTACTTAAGCGATATCGTTAAGCTTCCGGTTTTCGTTGCTGACGATCCGTTGCTAGCCGTAGCCAGAGGCACCGGCAAGGCTCTTGAGGAGATTAAATTTTTACAACAACTCGTAAATGAAGAGTAAAATTTTATTCGTCGCTCTTATCGGCGCGCTGGTATTTTTTTCGCTTGATAGAGGCGCGCTGATCTCGGGATACGTCGTAAATTTAAACAACCGCATAGTCGCCGCCTACGACGACGCGGTCAAATTTGTAAAAGACGGCGTAAACGAGCATTTTAGGCAGCGTGAGGAGATAAAGCAACTCCGAGCTCAAAATGCCGAGTTGGAAAAATCGGCGGCTTTGCTTTCAAGCTTCGCAAAGGAGCTAAACGAAATTTTGGTCGATAAAAACTCGACCGCCTACGAGCCTAGAGTTCAGCTCGTGCGGGCGCTTAGCTATGTAAATATCAGCGACTACGATAAGGTCTGGCTGGATAAATTTAGCGGCTACGACGAGTCTAAAATTTACGGGCTGATTTACCAAGGCAAGAGCGCGGGTATCGTCGTGAGCAAGGACGGAAATCCAATGGCCTTGCTGCAAAACGATCCAAAAAGTATATTCGCCGTATCAATCGGCGAGGAAAAGATCCCGGGCATAGCGCACGGGAGCAAAGACGGAATAACGGTGAAATTTATCCCCCAGTGGCTCAGTCCCAAAGAGGGCGACGAGGTCGTCACGAGCGGGCTTGACGGGATATTTTTCAGCGGGATTTCAGTGGGCAAGGTCACGGGCGTGATCCAAGAGAGCCTATATAAAAGCGCGGCCGTAAAGCCATACGTAAGCATAACCATCCCCTCGTATCTATACGTCGTAACAAAGGAAAAATAATGCCAAAAAGAACCGACATCAATACTATTTTACTCATCGGCAGCGGCCCTATCGTCATCGGCCAAGCGTGCGAATTTGACTACAGCGGTACGCAAGCTGCTAAGACGCTAAAGCAGCTTGGCTACCGCGTAGTGCTCATAAACTCAAACCCCGCCACCATCATGACCGATCCCGATTTCGCCGATGCTACCTACGTCGAGCCGATAACCAAAGAGAGTATCAAGCGCATCATAGATAAAGAAAAAGTCGACGCTATACTGCCTACGATGGGCGGCCAGGTCGCGCTAAACGTCGCGATGCAGCTATACGAAGCGGACATGCTTGGCGGCGTCAAATTTCTAGGCGCAAACCCGCAAGCTATCAAAAAAGGCGAGGATAGGCAGGAGTTTAAAAAGGCGATGCAAAAGATTGGCATGGATCTGCCGCAAAGCCGGTACGCCTACGACATGGACGAGGCACTAGCCGCAGCAGCGAATATCGGCTTTCCGCTCATTATTCGCGCTAGCTATACCCTAGGCGGCGCAGGCAGCGGCGTAGCGTATAATATCGACGAATTTAAAGAGCTAGCCCAAACCGGCCTGGACGCGAGCCCGATACATGAAATTTTGGTCGAGGAGAGCTTGCTAGGCTGGAAAGAATACGAGATGGAGGTCATCCGCGACCGCAACGACAAC
>CALISV010000111.1 GCA_938041615.1 uncultured Campylobacter sp.
GTAAAGGCTCAAAATTTCAAAATCTTTAAATTTGGCTAAAATTTCCTTCGCAAAAAGCTCGATTTGGTATTCGTCCGCGCCGTAAAGCAAAAAATAATTTGGAAATTTAGCCGAATTTAGCGCGGCTTCTAGCTCTTTTCTATACATCGATTTTCTTTACTACCTTGCCGAAAATTTCAGCCGTCGCGATATTTGCGTCCGTGATTTCGACGATGACTTTTTGCAGCAAATTTACGCCGTACGCGCCCAAAAATATCCTAGCGCCCTTTATCTCGTCGTCAAGCCTAGCGACAGCAACGTTTTGATTTTCGCTGATATAGGCGCTAAATTGCTGCCCGATGCGCTCTTTCGCCCAGCGCGCAAATTTCCTATCCATAAAGTCAAATGCGACCCTGTCGGCTTCGCGCTCGAGTTCGCTTAAATTTGAGCAAGTCGCTTCGATATTTAAAAGTAGGTAGTTAAAAAATTTCTCGTCGTTGCGCAATTTGGCCTTTAAAAGGCGGTGCAGCGTGAGGTCGGAGTAGCGGCGGATCGGGCTCGTAAAGTGCGTGTAGCGTTCAAACCCCAGCCCGAAGTGGCCTAAATTTTGTGCGCCGTATTCGGCCTTTTTTTGCGATTTTATGATGAGTTTGTCGATCTCCTCGCGGTTGCCTACGGCGTCGGCCTTTGCCTGGATTTTGCGAACCAAATTTGCGATATCGCTTTCGTAAACGAAGTCAAAGCCCAGAGCGCCGAGGTCTTCGAGTAAAATTTGTATTTTTCGCAGATCCGGCGAGCCGTGATTTCTAAAAACGCCTTTGCCGATGCGTTTTGCCGCCGCGACGTTGGCTAGCAGCATGCAGTCCTCAACGAGTCTGTGCGAGTCGGTATCGGTCTCAAATCTCGTAGAGGCAAGCCCGCCGTCTGCGTCAAGGCTCATGCGAAGCTCCTGCGTCCTAAAGTCAAACGCGTTTTTTAGGCGTTTTTTGCGCAGACGCGAGGTGAGTGCGAAAAGAGGTTTTATCCAGCCGATTTCATCCTCGCGTTCGCCGCGTAAAATTTGATCGACCTCGTCGTAGTTAAAGCGTCTTTGTGAGACGATAACGGCTTCTAAGAGCTCTTCTTTTGCGACTTCGCCCTCTTCGCCTAGCGTGATTTTGAAACAAAACGCAAGGCGCGCGGCATTTGGCTTGAGCGAGCAGATGTTTTCGCTCAAATTTCGCGGTAGCATCGGCACGGCTTTGTGCGGAAAATATATAGAAAATCCGCGCGTTTTGGCCTCGGCGTCTATCGGAGAGTAGGGGGTGACGTATTCGCTGACGTCTGCGATCGCGACGTAAATTTCGCGCTTTTTCTCGTCAAAATATATCGCGTCGTCAAAGTCTTTGGCGTCAACGGGATCTATCGTGCAAAATGGCAAATCCCGCAAATCCGCTCGCTGCGGGTACATCAGGGGATCGACCTCATCGCCCCATGCAATCGCTTCAGCTTCGCACTCTTCGTTAAATTCGTCGTTTTTATTAAATACGGCGAGCGAGATTTTCTCGTCGCTGAGTGGGTCGTTTATGTTGCCGATAACCTCGACTATTTCGTTATTTAGGTTGCCGATTTTTAGTAGCGTGCCGGGCGGCAGCATTTTTAGCGATTTTTGCGAGGCTTTTAGCGGCGAGCTAAGCGCAGTTTTTACGTTTACGCCAAGGATTACCGAGCCTATTTGCTTGGTATAGACTACGCTCGTTTCGTTGGCGAGTTTTAGCGTCATCACGACCTTGGCGCTTTGACGTTTTTTCTTTAGCGGCAAAAGTTTTGCGAGTACGATATCGCCGTAGTGCGAGGCGTTTAAATTTTTATTTTCTATTATTATATCTTGCTTAAAGCGTTTGTCGTAAGGTGCCAAAAAACCCGTGCCGTTTGCGCTTATATCAAGCTTGCCGCAGACAAAACCGTTATTTAGATAGTAGCGATCTTTGTGGTGGCTTACGGCGTTTAAATTTAGTAAATTTCGTAGGATCTCTTT
>CALISV010000112.1 GCA_938041615.1 uncultured Campylobacter sp.
TTTTGCTCCAAAATTTGCACTTCGCCAAGTTTTGCTAAATTTTGGCTAAATTCCTCGCGCGCGATGAAGCCCTCGGAGTTAAACGAGATGAGCACGAATTTAGCTTTTAGCTTTGAAATTAGCTCGAAAAATGCGGGCGCGGCGGCTGATTTTTGATTAAACACCGAGCGGTTCCAGCCTCTAGCGATGCCCGAAACCCGCGAGATTTCGCTCGGACGCTCGTAGCTAGCGATCAAATTTAACATAAAGTAGTTCGAGCCGTAGGGGTGCTGGTTATAAGGCGGATCAAGATAGACTAGATCAAGCGGCGGAAGCTCGGCGGCAAGCCCCTCGGCGCCTCGCCTTTGTACGTCAAATTCGACGTTAAAATTTGAAAAAACGGGCTTAAGCAGGCTGATGTCGGCCGTGATGCGAGATAGCGCGTGTTTGCCGCGTCCGCCAAACTGCCCCAGGCCGTCCTTGTTTTTATGAAAGCCCTTGAAAATGCCACTAGTGTTAGCGTGCACGCTGGCCGAATAAAGCAGCGGAGCGATAAAAAAAACGCGCAGCTCCTGCGGCACTAGCGAGTCGATCATCTGGCGTGCGGTGTCGATGTAGGCGGCGTTTTTCTTCGTGTAAAAGACGCGGTCAGTTGCCAAAATATTTGCCTCGTCTTTTGGCGCGTAAAGCTCGCAGATAAAGCCCTCACGCAAATTTGAGCCGATTTCTCTAGTTAGTTTTTCATGCCAAAAATCAAGCTCTTTTTTAAATTTCGCGTCCGCATTTGCGAGGTAGCACTCGTTTGTGACGCGGCTATAAAGCTCCAGGTCGTTTGCGACGATGAAATTTGCGTGGGATTTTAGAAACCGCGACACGATGCCGCTACCGCTAAAAAGGTCGCAGCAGCTTAGTTTTTCTTTACCGAGCGCCTCTTTTGCGATATTTACGCCTTGTTCGATAAAGCCTAAAAGCGAGCGTTTGTTGCCTAGATAAGTTAAAATTTGCTCTTTTAAATACGCCTGATTTTCCATATTTTTCTTTATAAATTCCGCATTTTTATGGCGATTGTAGCAAAAATTTACTATAATTTCGCAATCTAGCCGCGCGCGAAATTTAAAGCGGAGCAAAAAGGATTAAATTTGAAGATTTTTAAGCATATAAACGTCGCTCACTCGCCCGACGCCGACGATATTTTTATGTATAAGGCGATTGATTTTGGCTGGGTAAGCTCCAAAAATCTAAAATTTAGCGCCACCGCGCTTGATATCCAGACGCTAAACGACGAGGCGCTAAAGGGCACATATGAAGCCACGGCGATTAGTTTCGCGCTATATCCTCTTATCTGCGACGAATACGCGCTTTTGCGCACGGCGGTGAGCTTTGGCGAGGGCTACGGACCAAAGCTAGTTAAGAAAAAGGGCACGGTTTTAAAGCGAAATTTCAAAGTCGCGCTAAGCGGCAAACACACGACCAATGCCCTACTTTTTCGCATGGCATACCCGCAGGCGCGCATAGTTTATAAAAATTTCCTAGACATCGAAGGCGCGGTCTTAAGCGGCGAAGTGGACGCGGGCGTGCTGATACACGAGAGCATTTTGGACTTTTCGGACGAGCTTTGCGTGGAGCGCGAGATCTGGGATATCTGGAGCGAGCTAGCGGGCGAAAATCTACCGCTACCGCTAGGAGGCATGGCGGTTCGCCGTAGCCTGCCTATAACGGACGCTATCGAGTGCGAGCGCGTGCTAACCGAGGGCGTGCGCATCGCTACAGCACATAAGCCGTTTTTGTCGCACATGCTTCTCGAGCGAAATCTCATCCGCGTCGATAAAGAAAAGCTAAAAACCTATCTAAATCTCTACGCAAATGGTAACTCCATCTCGATGAACGAAACGCAGATAAAGGCCGTAAATAAGCTCTTTGCGCTTGGCTACGAGCGCGGATTTTATCCGCTACCGATCAAGGCCGAAAACTACCTCGTACCGACCGAGTACAACGATATAAGGTTTAGCTAATGCAATCAACGCTCATAGAACTCGGTATCGAAACCTTTAAGATCGCGCTATATCTGAGCTTTCCTATGCTGCTCGCTGGCCTATCGGCGGGGCTTATCATCAGTATATTTCAGGCTACGACGCAGATAAACGAGATGACGCTAAGCTTCGTGCCAAAGATCATTTTAGTCGTCGTCGTGATTATATTTTTGATGCCGTGGATGGTCTCGATGATGGTTGATTTCACGACGCGTATGATAGAGTTTATCCCGAATTTCGTGCAATGACGCAGCTTATAGATTTTTCCAAATTTAGCTCGGTGCGAGTGGGCGGCGTGCACGAGGTGGCGGTGCTAGAAAGCATTGAGGACGCGCTAAAGCCGGAATTTGCCGGGCGCGTGATGATAGGCGGCGCGAACAACCTACTAGTTTCGCCAAATCCGCCCGCGATGATGATGCTAGGCGGCGCGTTTGATTATATAAATTTAAGCGGCGACGTGCTCAGTATCGGCGCTGCGACGAAGTCGGGCAAAATTTACAACTTCGCCAAAAAGCATAATATCGGCGGATTTGAGTTTTTACAAAATATTCCTGGCACGCTCGGGGGTCTTGTTAAAATGAACGCGGGGCTTTGCGGCGTTAGTATCAGCGACGACCTGCTCGCCGTGCGGCTGGGGCGCGGCTGGGTAGAGCGCGAGAGGATAAGCTTTAGCTACCGAAAAAGCGGGATAGATGAGCCGATATTTGGCGCCGAGTTTAAAATCTCGCGCGAATTTGACGCGGCTCTTGCGGCGGATTTTGCCGCTAAACGCGCAAATCAGCCAAAAGGCGCTAGCTTTGGCAGCTGTTTTGTAAATCCGCCGAGCGACTACGCAGGCAGGCTGATCGAAGCGGTGGGGCTAAAAGGCTACGCGATGGGCGGGGCTAAATTTAGCGAACAGCACGCAAATTTCATCATAAATTTTAACGCCGCGACCTTTGCGGACGTAACCGGGCTCATAAATTTAGCCCGCGAGCGCGTTTTGGAGCAGTTTGGCGTCGAGCTAAAAACCGAAGTGGTCGTGATTTAGGTTAAAAGCATAGCAAACAGGCTATAGTGTTTAAGATTACTCGCAAGGAGGGTCTTATGAAAAAGCTAGCTTTAGCCATGTTTTTAGCATTTTGTTGCCTGTCGGTAGCACAGGCCGGGCCAAATCACAACAACGGACTAGCGGCAAAATCCAAAGGCCAGTGGAAGGACGCGGAGAACTACTTTAAGCTAGGTTGCTATACGGAAAAGGTCGATTCCTCTTGCAAAGAGCTTGGGCAGCTTTATGAGTTTGGCAAGGGTTCTGACGTCAAAAAAGACTCCGGACGCGCAAAACAGGCCTATGAGAAATGCTGCGAGATATCGTTTGGCAAGAGAAGCGACTGCTGCGACAAAGTAAAAGACAAAACCGCCGTGAGCGCCGAAAAAGGCTGCGAAAACAACGATGCGGCGGCCTGCATAGACTACGCTTATGAAAAACAAGACGTCAAATACTACCAAAAAGCTTGCGATCTGGGCTCAAATTTAGGTTGCCTATGGACGGGCTACTCGTACACCGAGGGCAAAAACGGCGCCGAGCACGATCCTAAAAAGGGCTTTGGGATATTTTCAAAACTTTGCGATAGCGGCTACGATGGCGGTTGTAAATTTGTAGCGATGGGCTACAGAGACGGCAAAGGCGTGGAGAAAAATATAGACAAAGCCGTCGAAATCCTAAGCGAAATTTGCCAAGGCGAGAGATTTGACGGGTGCGCGAAGCTAGGTGAAATCTACCAAGACGATACCTACGGCAAAAAAGACGAAGCAAAAGCGTACGAGTACTATCTCCTAGCCTTTACGAAAAAAGAGCACGAAGCCTCAGGAAAATACGTAAAAGATAAAGATAACGCCGCAAAAGCTTGCGAAGCAAATATCGCTCTCTGGTGCTAATACGCGAGCTCTGCGTACTATCAAGAAAAGCAGTTTGCTAAAGCCGCGGAGTATTTTGACAAAGGCTGCGAGCACGGCCTAGTCGAGTCATGTCTGTTTGCGGGCTACACATACTACATGCCGCCGACTGAAAGCGGAGTCACAAAAGATCTTGAAAAAGCTAAAATTTACTTCAAAAAAGGCTGCGATCTAGGCTCGGCTCAGAGCTGCAGCACGCTAGAAAATATCAAATAAACCCGCGGGCGCAAATTTAACCGTTTGCGCCTAAATTTATCTTTCAGGCTCCATAAATCTACGGGTCAAATTTGACTAATGCTTTATATGTTTAAGCGCGCTCGCGAGCCAAATTTGACGGTCAAATTTAGCGCCAAACTCTAGCCTAAGTAACAACCCGCCAAAGCCGCGGCAACGACGATGATAGTAAGCATGGCGGTTAGTTTATACAGCCGAATGGCTCCGGCGCAGCGACTTTTCATATCGCGGATTTTAGGCGGTTTGCTAGTTAAATTTAGCTCTAAAAGCGCCGCGTCAAATTTGCCGCAACCCAGCCTCTCATCCGCAAAATCCTTAAATATAAGCGCATCAAAATGCAGCCTAATATGAAGATAAAATAACCCCGCAAAAGCCGTCAAAAAGCCCGCAATAACGGCAAAATTTGCAAAAATGCGAAGGCAGACAGCTAGCTGAAGCAAATTTAAAAAGAAAAACAGCCTATGCGTCGCTAAAAATCTAGCCGCAACCAGCGCTAAAGCCCTATCGTTCGCCGCTTTTGCCTCATCAGCCTTGTTTGTTATCAAATTTTACCTCCCGTTTTAGCCGTGCCGAACAAATGAATCACTCTGCACTAGCTGCATTATCCGCTCCCGTAGCAGGCTAGAGACTGCGATCTTTTCGCAGCGCGATCTTAGCAAATTTAGCGCGTCCTCAAAACTAAATCCCGCATAAATCACAAGCCAAGCAAGCAACACC
>CALISV010000113.1 GCA_938041615.1 uncultured Campylobacter sp.
GACAAAGCCACCTTAAAAGGCTTTGAGCTCGAGTTTTTATACGATATGGACGTATTTTACGCCAAAGCCTCATACACTCGTCAAAAATCTTCCTATCAGCCCTCAGATAGTTTTGCGCTAGACTGGACGAACGGACCTGCTAGTGGAACTACGCAGTTTAGCGAACTGCCGAAATATTACGCTACGATAGACGTTGGAACTAGGCTTTTTAATGAAAAGTTAGTTTTTGGTTCTATAGCCAAAATTACTGGTAAGGCAAAAAGGATAAATCCTAAATTTAACTGGGGTGCTTTTGACGAAAATGATCCGAGATTTAAGATTATCGATACGCAAGAACTGCCAAAAATCCCAACTATTTTCGATTTTTACCTCACCTTCGAGCCGATTAAAAATTTAACCTTTAAATTTGAAGTGCAAAACGTATTCGACAAAAACTACATGGACGCGCTTTATACTTATAACTCATCTTACTCCAGCGACGTATTTAACGACGACATCACTATCTTTAATAACGCTGCTAGGGGTAGGACGATACTGGGGAGTTTTGAGTATAGATATTAAATTTAACGACCGAGTCGCCGCGATAAAAGCGGTGCTCTTGGTTTCTGCTCTAAAATTGACCTACATAATCTTTTTTTGCTAAATTTGACCGCATATAAATTTAAGCCTATTTTGATACTATTTCAGACGAAATTTAACTCAAAATGGAGAATACGTGAAAAAATTGATCTTTGTTACGGTGCTTTGGGCGTTTAGCTTTAGCCTCATCGGCGAGTTTTTGGCGGGGCGAGTGGATAGCTACTTTGCCGCGTTTTCGCGCGTCGTTCTTGCGCTTGGCGTATTTTTGCCCTTTATGATTAAGGATTTTGCCGCGCAAAACCTCGCTCTATACGCCAAAGTAGCCGCGATCGGCGCGGTGCAGATCGGCGCAATGTATATCTTTTACTACAACTCGTTTGCATACCTTAGCGTCGCTGAGGTTGCGCTCTTTACGATATTTACGCCGTTTTACGTGAGCGTGGTTTATGACGTGCTCGCAGGCAGGCTTAGGCTGCTGTATCTCTTTAGCGTGGGCACGGCGGTTTTGGGCGCGCTCATCATCAAGTACGGCAGCGTAAATAGCGGCTTTTGGCATGGATTTTTGCTCGTGCAGGGGGCGAATTTATGCTTTGGCGTCGGACAGAGCGCGTATAAATTTTTGCTAGAAAAGCGTGATTTTAACGAGCAGCGAGGCGTTTTTGGCTACTTTTTCGTCGGAGCCTCGGCAGTTACGGGTATAGCATTTGCCATGTTTGGAAATCCGGAAAAAATCAACCTCGACCTAACCCAAGGCGCCGTACTACTCTGGCTTGGTATCGGAGCTAGCGGTCTAGGATACTTTTTATGGAACAAAGGCGCATGCGAGGTAGATAGCGGAACCCTAGCTATCATGAATAACGCTCTAATACCTGCAGCCATCATCGTAAATTTAGTCTTTTGGCATAAAGATGCGGATATACTAAGACTCTGCCTAGGTGGTGCCGTGATTTATGTCTCGCTACTAATCCACAACAAAATCATCGCATACTACGAGCGAGCAAGCGTAGTGGCAAAGTAGTCAAATTTGAACCAAATTTAGCTAAAATTTAAAACTAGCGGCGAAACCAAACATCGCCGCTTTACTTGACGGCAGTAGGTATTTTAAATTTGGGTTTTTAAAAGGATTAAATATGCACGACGCCGTAGCACTTCTAATCGCACTCATTTTTCTAATCGTAAGCTTTTTTGTCGCTTTAATCGCCCCCAAAGGCAAACGCAAACTGCTTTGGCTTTTTGTTTGGTTTTTGGTGTTTTTCGCAGACGGGTTTATAACCTCGGCCATATTTCATTACTACGGAAATTTATACGGCAAGATAAACGTCTATGAAGAGCCCGCTATCAGAGCATATTATGCCGGAGAAAAGAAATTTGATAGGTGGTTTCCTGAAGTAAATCAATTATCGTCGCAATATACTAAAGACATTGCTTTTACGATGTTGATAAACGGCGATTTGGACTATATAGATTATAGAGTTCAAACAGAAGATAGCCCTAATAACGGTAAATTTTTTAGAGTTTACGTAGATAACGATACTTCAAGCAATTGTTTTATGTCCGTAGATGAGGAATTAAAAAAATACTTATCCGATAAAAAAATACCTTATCCCGAGTTTAAACAACTTTACGACGAATATCATTCAAAACCCAGCGAATATAAAGAGATATATTATGACGCATGGTTTGATAACGAAGAGAGAAAAAAGAGCTACCCGCAGCAGCAAAGAATAGTAGTAGACAAAATAATAAAAATAGTGCAAGAGCGATACAAAAGCCCAAACCCTATTAATAGGAACGGCAAAGTATTTACATGGGACGACTATCAAATAGAGTGGGTTATAGATAAGCTAAAAGACGTAGATAAAAAGATGGAATACTACAAACAAATTTACAAAGACAAATGTATAGCTCGTAAGGAAATCTCCGAAAATGAGATAGCGTCTGCCGAGCTTATCATAAAATATCCGTATGCCGTCATAGAACAAAAGCCCGATATAAAAACTATGTTTGATAATATAATAGGCATGGGTTTTATGTACGGCGGACTAATAAAAGACAGAAATACGGGCAAGATACTAGCAGACAATACATACATCTACGAGTCTTATCACTCTTGGCTGATTCAGGGTCTTACAAATGCTCTAGGGCCGGAATCCAGCGGTTCGTTTTGGATGTGTAATAAAAATGAAACTACCTCGATAGAAAAGTGTAATCAAAAAATGATAGAGGAATTCTTTAAAGGCGCTGGGCGGTAAAATTTGCAAATCCGTCGCAACGATAGAAGAGGGGGGGGGGCGGCATGCTTGGCGGCGCAGTAAAATTTAAACAAAAAGCAAAGCGTGCATAAAGCGGCTAGTCTCGTAAATTTAGCGTAAGATACGAGGCGACGGATGACAAGGCTAAAAGCAAATTTAAAAAGCCGCGTTAAATTTTGGCGCTAAAATAGCTGTCGCTGGCATAAATTTAAGCGGCGACGGTTTGTAAATTTATAAAATTTAGAGCATTTTAAAGTAGATCGGCGAGCCGCGAACGACTCGCGCGCAAGATCAAGAGCGACCGTCAAATTTGGCCCAAAGGGCGCAAATTTACGACTCGTTTAGGATTGAAAGCAACTCTTTATTGTCCTTGGTTTTTAGCATCTTGGCGTATAAAAACTTAAGCGCCTCTACGTCGTCCATCGTCGCGATCGCCGAGCGGATAGCCCAGATCTTTTGTAGCTCGTCCGGTTTTTGCAGTAGCTCCTCTTTTCTGGTGCCTGATTTTAGTACGTTGATGGCCGGGTAAATTCGGCGGTCGGAGATGTTGCGATCAAGGACGATTTCGCTGTTGCCTGTGCCTTTAAACTCCTCGAAAATCACCTCGTCCATACGCGAGCCCGTGTCGATGAGCGCAGTGGCGATGATGGTGAGGCTGCCGCCGTGTTCGATGTTTCGCGCTGCGCCGAAAAAGCGCTTCGGTTTATGCAGAGCGTTTGCGTCCACGCCGCCGGTTAGCACCTTGCCGCTTGGCGGAGTTACGGTGTTATACGCGCGCGCCAGGCGGGTGATGCTATCTAGCAGGATGATGACGTCCTTGCCCATTTCTACGAGGCGCTTGGCCTTTTCGATGACGAGTTCGGCGACGCGCACGTGGTTCATCGCAGGCAGGTCAAACGTCGAGCTAAACACTTCGCCCTTTACGCAGCGCTGCATGTCGGTGACCTCTTCTGGACGCTCGTCCACGAGCAAGACCATGAGATGCGACTCGGGATGGTTGCGCGCGATGCCGTGGGCTAGCTCTTTCATAAGCTCGGTTTTACCGCTTCTAGGAGGTGCGACGAT
>CALISV010000114.1 GCA_938041615.1 uncultured Campylobacter sp.
CGGTCTCAAACGAGATAAAAGCCGAGATTTCAAACATCCAAAAAGGGCAAATCACTAGCTCGCTACACCTAAACGCGGGCAAGTTTGAGTTTGAAAGCATCATCACGACGGCATCGCTAAAGCGGCTAAATTTAGCGCTCGGCGATCAAATTTACGCCTACGTCAAGGCAACCTCGCTCTACATCGCATGATAGAACTAAATTGTAAAAAAAGCCTAAACGGCGCGAACGGGAAATTTGATTTAGACGTAAATTTGAACGTAAAAAAGGGCGAATTCGTCGCTCTATACGGCAAAAGCGGTAGCGGCAAAACTACGCTACTGCGACTAATCGCAGGCTTTGAAACGCCTGATAGCGGAACGATAAAAGCAGGCGGTCGGACGCTTTTTGACGGTAAAAACTTCACTCCGCCCCAAAGCCGAAATATCGGGTTTTTATTTCAAGACTACGCGCTTTTCCCAAATATGAACGTGATGAAAAACTTGCTTTTTGCAAATAACGACGTAAATTTAGCGCGCAAGCTGCTGGGTCTTGTCGAGATGGGCTCGCTAGAAAACGCCGCTATCTCGCAACTCTCGGGCGGTCAAAAGCAGCGCGCCGCCCTAGCCCGCTCTCTAATGCGAAAGCCAGAAATTTTACTACTCGACGAGCCGCTCTCGGCCCTTGATAACGCCATGCGCGAAAAACTGCAAGACTACCTAGCTAAGGTGCACGCCGAGTTTGATATGACGACGATTTTGGTTAGTCACGATGTCGCGGAGATCTACAAACTCGCCTCAAGAGTCTTCGTGCTAGACGGCGGCAAAATCGAGCAAGAAGGCAGCCCAGGCGAGATATTTTTGTGCCACAGAGGCTCGCAGAAATTTAGCCTACCGGCAAAAATTTTAGAAATCTCAAAGCGCGACGCCATCTACGTAGCCGTCGTTTCCGTCGGTCAGCAGCTTTGCGAAGTGGCTCTAAGTACGGCGGAAGCCGCAAATTTAAAAGCCGGCGACGAAGCGGCAATA
>CALISV010000115.1 GCA_938041615.1 uncultured Campylobacter sp.
CTCCCTCTTTTTTTCATTTACGTTTTCTTTTCGAGCGGCTTGAGGGGCTTTTTTTGCTTCTTTATGCGCGCCCTCTTTTACGGCTTCGATGATCGCCGTTTTTTTAAAAAACCCTAAAAATCCCGCACTCGGGTTTTGTAAAATTTTGATATCAAGCTCCGTAACGGAGCAGTTTAGCTCCTGTGCGGCCTTTTGAAAAGCCTCTTGTAAATTTTCAGCTTCGATTCGCATTAGGCCTTTACCTCGGCTTTCTTGTGCTTTTCAAAGAGTTTATTTACGAAAACTTGCTGAACAACCGAGCAGACGTTGTTTACAAACCAGTAAAGCGTAAGTCCGGCAGGGAAGGTCACAAAGAAAAACGTAAAGATAAGCGGTAAAAATTTCATTATCTTTTCTTGCATCGGGTCGCTAAACGTGGTCGGCGTGAGCTTTTGCTGAAGGAACATCGTCGCACCCATCAAAATAGGCAACACGAAATACGGATCCATCACCGAAAGGTCGTGTATCCAAAGTATCCACGGTGCGGCTTTTAGCTCGATCGCGTTTAGCAGTACGCGGTAAATCGCAAAGAAAATCGGGATCTGCATAAGTATCGGCAAGCAGCCGCCCATAGGGTTGGCGCCGTTTTTCTTATATAGCTCCATCATGTGCATATTTAGCTTTTGCGGATCGCCTTTGTATTTGGCTTGCAGCTCTTTTACCTTTGGCGCTAGATCTTTTAGCTTGTTCATCGATAGCATGCCTTTGTAGGTTAGCGGGAAAAGCACGATCCTGATAACTAGCGTTAGTACGACGATCGCCCAGCCCCAGTTGCCGATGTAGCCGTAAAGCCAATTTAAAAACGCAAACATCGGTTTTGCGATAAAGGTAAACCAGCCGTACTCGATGACGTCCACGAGCTCCTCGTTTATCTGGCTTAGAGTAGCGTGGTCTTTGGCACCGATGTAGCCTTTGGCTTTAAAATTTTGCTCGCCTTTTACGAATATCACTGCATTACCCGCGCCGTCTTTTGAAACGACGGGATTTAAAAGTCCGTCAAATTTGAAAAATAAAGCCGTGTAGTATCTGTCGCTTGCCGCGGCTATATTCACGTTATTAAAGCTTTCAGTCGCGTCTACGTCGCCATCCTCGATGATGGTTAGCTTGCCGTCGTTATGCTTAAGCAGCGCGCCGTGGACGGTATAGTTGTCGATAGCGACGCTTGGACGAAAACCCGGAGTCACGTAGTATTCGCCCGCGCTCACGCTAAGATCTAGGTCGTAGCTTCCGTTTGGATAAAACGTGATTTTCTTAGTTACGCTAGAGCCTTGCAAATTTTGCGTTAAAACTATACTTTTTGGCTCGCTGGCTAAATTTATCTCGCTAACGTCGCTCGTGTAAGCCACTTTAAAAGCTTGCTCATTTAAAGCTTTGTCGCTAAAGCGTACTTCAAGCGGTAACGGCTGAGCGCCTGCTAGTTCGATGCGATTGCCTTCGGCGTTTTTGTATTTTTCGTCATTTAAATAAAATTTCGAAATCCTGCCCAGCTCGTCTATGCGCGCCTCAAAGTGTTCGCCCTTTATCACGGCGATCTCGCGGCTTTGAGTCGATGCGGCCTGCGGAGAGCTAGCGCCTGATGCGGTATTTGCGCTTGGAGCGGCATTTGCTTGACTTGATTGCTGCGCAGCTACGGTTTGATTTTGATCTAACGGCAAATTTTTAGGAATAAAAAAATAATCGTAAGCGATAAAAAAGATAAAAGATAAAACGGTCGCTAATAACACGCGTTTTTGAACTGACATATTGTCTAACACTATTTTTCCTTTTGAAAGTCTAAATTTTTAATAACGTAGAATTTATTTTTTTTATACGGGACGAACCAAAATGCGATGTGTGATTTTAAATTTTGATTGGATATAAAAAAAGAGTCGAAATTTTTACTGATGACGGGGTAGTCGATGCCGCCCTTAAAGAGCTGATTACAGCGTAAAATTCTAAAAATAACCGCGAAGAGCGCCGAGAAAAAGCCGTTAAATTTAAACTGCCAAACGGCAAATTCCGAGCATGAGGGATAGTATCTGCAAGACTTCGGAGTAAATTTGGAGATATAATCTTGATATGCTTTTATCAAAAATAAAATAGCTTGTTTTATCATTTTCATATGCCTGATTTTATACATCCGAGTTTTTTCATAGCCCAAGAGATATTTTTTTTGAGCTTTAAAAACGAGCTTTTTTCCAGCCCGTTTTTAACGACTATCACGTAAATGCCGTCCGCAAGCTCATTTGAAATCTCGACTACGACCGCTCGCAAAAGCCTTTTACATCGGTTGCGAACGACGGCTTTGCCCACCTTTTTGCTGGCTACGACGGCTAGTTTATTTTCATTGCAAGGCTTAAAAAAGACTATCGCCTCCTCGCAGTGCCATTTAATGGCCTCTTTGTAGACGCTTGAAAACTCCTTTTGGCTGCTTATAGAGCTAAATTTGCTTAAACGGCCAATCTTGCTCTGCCTTTTGCGCGTCTTGCGTTTAGCACTTTGCGGCCGTTTTTAGTTTTCATGCGGACGCGAAACCCGTGAGTGCGTTTTCTAGGGGTTTTATGAGGTTGGTATGTTCTTTTCATAAATTTTTCCTTATGGTGATTTTGATATAAGTCGGTGATTTTATCAACAAATCGCTTAAAATCCTTTTAATAAATTTTTAAACTTCGTTTTAAAATAATAAAAATATAATCGCTCATTAAAATTTAGGAGAAAATTTTGTCTTACACTATTAGAAAAGCATCCAGAGCCGACGTCCCAGCCGTTTGCGAGCTAGTTAAAGAGCTGGCCGAGTACGAAAAAATGAGCGATGAAGTAAAATTTACGCCCGAAATTTTCGCGGGGTCCATTTTTGAAAAAAACTACGCCGAGATTTTAGTCTGCGAAACAGAAGGTAAAATCATAGCTTACGCCATATATTTTTACACGTTTTCCACTTTTTTGGGACTTGGCGGGATGTATTTGGAGGATTTGTACGTCCAAAAAGAGCATCGCAACAAAGGCATAGGAAAAGAGTTTTTTAAATGTTTGGCCAAAATTTGCAAGGACGAAAATCTGCAACGCCTCGAGTGGGCGTGCCTGCACTGGAACGAGCCCGGCATCAAATTTTACGAAAAAATGGGCGCGAAAAACCAGTCCGAGCAGTGGCGAAACTACCGCTTGGACGGCGAAAATTTAATCAAACTAGCGCTTTGATTTATCTGTTTTTAACGCCCTTTTGGATATCATCGCGCGATGAGTTACGCAAACGAAATTTTAAGAGAACTTTACTATCTTAGGGCATTCGGATATAAATTTGCCGATTTTTCGCCTTCGCTCGCGGCCTTGCCGAGAAGTCTTGCCGAGCTAAACGCAAGCATCAAAGAGTGCAATCTATGCGAGCTTTGCAAGAGCGCAAACCACGCGCTAACGGGCCTTGGAGATAAAAGCGCTAAGGTTATTTTCGTATTTGACGCGCCAAACGCCGCCGAGGACGCGAGCGGAGAGTTTTTGGCTGGCGACGATAAATTTTTACAAAATTTAAATGAGCTGGCCGGGCTTAAAAAGGACGAAATTTACGTCACGAGCCTGCTAAAATGCAAACCCGCCGCCAAAGCTCCGGCAAGCGCATACGAGCTTTGCGAGCCGTATTTTAGCGCGGAAGCCCGTCTAGTCGCGCCAAAGCTCATCGTAGCGCTAGGCGAAGAGGTTTTTTACAAAATGATAAAACAAAGCACGCAAAGCTTTGAAACCATAAGGGGAAACATAATGAAATTTAAACACTCGGCCCTTCTGGCGACCTACTCGCCAGGCGTCGTAGCGAAAAATCCAAGCAAAAAAGAGCTGTTTTTCAGCGATCTAAAAAAGATAAAAGAGTACCTATGAGAAAAATTTTAACCGCTTTACTGATCTGCTCGGCGCTATTTGCCAGGAGCGACAAACCTTCAGACATCCCGCCGGCTAGCGAAATTTATATAAATTTAGAACCCGTTAAATGCAGCGACGCATGTTTACTAGAACTCGTTAGAGAGGGTCTTTTGCACAGCTTTTTAGCTCGATACGAGGGCAGCTCGAATCAAGAAATTTTACAAGCCTTTAACGCTCTAAACGGCTCGTACGTAAACGCCGGCACCGAAAGTCTGACGCCAAACTCCAGCGCCGAGTTTAAGATCGCCGTCATCATCCCGCAAGATAGCATAAAAAGCTACGCCGGCGTCGTCTCAAACGCGGTTATCGCCTATGTAGTGAGGCAAAATGCCGCCATCGACGTTAAATTTTACAACATCGGAAACGAAGCCCCAAGCGCTATCGACGGCGCCCTGGCACGCGCTAGAGGCGAAAATATCTCCTATATCATCGCGCCGTTTACGCCTGTGGGCGCAAAATATCTAAACGAGGTTCTAGATCCGTCCATGACGGCTTTTGTGCCGACTCTGCACATCTCTAGCGTCGATTCGCCGCAGGATAATTTGATATTTGGCGGTATAGACTATAAAGGGCAAGTCGAAAAACTGCTAAATTTCTCAAACGGCCAAGTTGCGGCGTTTTCTGACGGTAGTGCGCTAGGAGCGGCGCTAAATCGCTACGCGGACGAGTTTAGCGGCGGCCTAACCTACGAAAACGAGATCGCAAACGGCGTCACCGACCTAAAGTCAATACTATCTGGCAACTCGAGACTAAGCGGCGCGACCGTTTTCCTAAACGTTCCGCTCGTGAAAGCCTCGATGGTGAGCTCTCAGATGCGCCTTTACGACGTCAAATTTAACGCCCTTTTAAGCACTCAGATCAACTATGCGCCGAGTATCTTTAAACTCATGCAACCGCAAGATAGAGAAAAGCTCTACATAGCAAACTCGATCTCCAAAACCGACGGCGCGCTAGACTCAAACAACGAAATTTTGGGGCAAAATTTGAACTTCAACTGGGTAGGATACTCCGCTAGCGCCGGGCTTGACTACATCTACGCGACCTACCTAAACCGCGGCGCGCAGAGGCTTTTTAGCGAGAGCGTCGAGGACTCGCAGATCATCTATGATACGAAGGTTTTAAAAGCCGGCGAATACGGCTTTTACGAGCAATAAGAGGAGAGAAAATCCACTATCTGCTCGCTCATCTTAGCAGGTCTTAGGTTGCTAACAAACGCAACCTCGACGTCTGCTTCAAAGACGAGCTCGGGTTCGCATTCACCGCTTAAATTTGCGATTTTATAAATTTTTTGATTTATGAGCGCGGAGGCTTTTTTTAGGCTTGCCACGCTCGTTTTTACCTCGAGCAGATCGCCAAGGACGGCCGGTTTTTTAAATTTTGCCCGAATCTCGCTTACGACAAAATGCCCGTCCTTGCTAAAAGGTTTAACATCTGAGCCAAAAAACATCTCGCTGCGCGCCCTTTCGCAATATTTTATATAGTTTGCATGGTAGACTATGCCGCCCGCATCGGTATCTTCATAGTAGATTCGTATTTTCACGGCAGCTCCTTAGGCTTTTATATCAAGCCCTATTTTACCCGTTTTTCTTAAAAGCTCCATTATATCCGTCCCGTTTTCGCGTTCAGCTTTTAAGAAATTTTCAAAGAATTCACGCTTTATATCCTTATAAACATAGGTTTTGCTTTTGCTCGCGGCTTGGATAGGTTTAAATTTATTCTCTTCGGGCGTTTCTTTGGTGGCTTGATCGCTTGCCGTACCCTCTTTTAGAGCTATATTTTGTAGTACGTCTGCGATACTTTCGCCTTTTTTAAACGCATCTTTTAAAAAATTTAAAAAATCTTT
>CALISV010000116.1 GCA_938041615.1 uncultured Campylobacter sp.
TGAGCGGTATCGTGGCGTGGGTAGGGCTACTGATGCCGCACCTGGCGCGTATGCTGGTTGGCGCGAACAACGTCCGCAGCCTGCCTGCGAGCATATTTATGGGCGCGATATTTTTGCTATTTGTAGATACCCTAGCGCGCACGATCAGCGTGAGCGAGGTGCCTCTGGGCGTACTTACGGGCTTTATCGGCACGATATTTTTCGTCTGGGTACTCTGGCGAAACAAAAAGGTCGCGTGATGTTAGAAGTAAAAAATCTAAATTTCGCCTATCCAAACGGCGCTGGTAGGCTAGAAAACGTAAATTTACGCGTCGGCAAAGGCGAAATCCTAACGATACTAGGGCGAAACGGCGCGGGCAAATCTACCATGCTAAGCCTAATCAGCGGCACGCAGACGCCGCACTCCGGCGAAGTTTGGCTCAGCGGTAAAAATAGCGCGGAGCTTAGCAACAAAGAGCGCGCCAAAATCATGGCCTACGTCGCTCAAAGCGAGATCTGCGAGTACGACTACACGGGCCTTGAGTTTATCACGATGGGGCGAGCGGCGCATCTGGGTATCTTTGCGCGGCCTAGCGAGGAGGATACGGCGATCGCGAAGGAATTTACCGCAAAGCTTGAGATCACGCACCTGGAGGATAAATTTATCACTCAGATGAGCGGCGGGCAAAAGCAGATGTGCTCGATCGCGCGCGCGATGGCTGCAAAGCCCGAGATTATCGTGTTTGACGAGCCGACCTCGGCGCTGGACTTTGGCAATCAGTATAAATTCCTGCGCACGGTTAAGCAGCTAAAAGAGCAAGGCTACACCATCGTGCTAACCACGCATAATCCCGATTTTGCCGTGCTTTTAGGCGGCTACGTGGCACTGGTTAAGGGTGGGGGCGAGGTGGCTTTTGGCACCGTGGACGAGATCATAGAAAGCGAGCACCTAAGTAAGCTTTATGGGCTAAATTTGAGCGTGGAGTACATCGAGCAAGTAACTAGAAAGTGCTGCCTGACGCATCCGCTGTGAGCTACAGCGCACGAGAAGCGGCGTAAATTTGCGCTACGTAAAACCAAAAAGAATGAGCAACGGCGCACGCGAGAGCGCACGGCGGCGGGGCGGGTAAATTTGTCGCGGGCGTGAGGCACGTATCCGCCTTGCAAATTTGACCGCTTCGACCCGCCTCGTCGTTTGGTAAATTTGCTCTCAAATTTAGCTTAAATTTGAGGCTTATAAATTTGGCTGAGCCTTGGCTGGTTTTAGTCGGCGCGGCTCTGTAAAATTGACGGCTGCGGGTTTGCGCCTTGAGTAAAATCGGCGTTAAATTTAAGGCTCGCAAATTTGGGCGGCTTTTATTTTTCCCCGCGTTGCGCGCCGGAAATGATTAAAATTTGCTTCGTTAAAGCGGTCTTGCCAAAACGAAGCAAAATCCCTCCAAAAAAGCTCGTTTGCAAAAGCGCAACAAAACGAGCTTTTAAGGGCAAATTTACACGTATCCCTGATCTATCATCGCGTCGGCTACTTTTCTAAAGCCCGCGATATTTGAGCCAAGCACCAGATTCCCCTCGTCGCCAAACTCCTTGCTAGTCTCGTAGCTAAGCTCAAAGATATGATTCATGATGCCGTGCAGTCTGTGATCGACCTTTTCAAAGCTCCACGCGGTCATGCCGGCGTTTTGCATCATCTCAAGGCCGCTTGTGCCGACGCCGCCCGCATTTGCCGCCTTTGCCGGAGCGAAGTAAAAATCCTTTTGTGCTAGCATGAAATTTATCGCATCAAGCGTGCTTGGCATATTTGCCCCCTCAGCCACGAAGCGACAGCCGTTAGCGTAGAGCGTCTTTATGTCGGCTAGGTGAAGCTCGTTTTGCGTCGCGCACGGGAAAGCTCCGTCGCACGGCACGTCCCACACGCCGTTTCTGCCCTCTTTGTACTCGCTTACGCTTACGTATTTTGCGTTCGGTCTAAATTTGACGTATTCGCTAAGGCGCGCGCGTTTGACCTCTTTTAGCTCTTTAAGCACCGCTAGATCGATGCCCTCTGCGTCGTAAACGTATCCGTTTGAATCAGAAACCGTGATAGGCAGCGCGCCTACTTGATAGAGCTTTTCTACCGTGTAGATGGCGACGTTTCCGCTACCGCTGACGCTGCATTTTTTGCCCTCTAGCCCAAGGCCCGCTTTTTGCAGCATATTTTGCGTAAAATAGACCAGTCCGTATCCGGTCGCCTCTGTGCGCGCTAGGCTGCCGCCCCAGTTTAGCCCCTTGCCCGTTAGTATGCCGTCAAACCTGCCGGTTAGCTTTTTATACTGCCCAAACATATAGCCGATCTCGCGCGCGCCAACGCCGATGTCGCCTGCGGGTACGTCCACGGTGTTGCCGATGTGGCGGTATAGCTCGCTCATAAACGCTTGGCAAAAGCGCATTATCTCGCCCTCGCTCTTGCCTTTTGGATCAAAGGTGCTGCCGCCTTTTGCGCCGCCGATATTTACGCCCGTGAGTGAGTTTTTAAAAATTTGCTCAAATCCTAGAAATTTTAGCACGCCAAGATCCACGCTAGGATGCAGTCTGATGCCGCCTTTATAGGGGCCCACGGCTGAGTTAAACTGCACGCGGTAGCCGTTATGCACCTGCGGTCTGCCGTCGTCGCCCGTGTACGTGACGCGAAAGATCACCGTGCGCTCAGGGATAACTATGCGCTCTAAGATCGCGTGTTTTTGGTACTTACTCTCTTTTTTTATAAGCGGCTCGAGGCTATTTAGCACCTCGGTCGCAGCCTGCACGAACACGCCTTGGCCCGGATTGGTTCTTTTTATCCACTCCATCGTTTTTTCGATGTACTCGCTCATCTTCGCTCCTATTCGTCAAATTTTTGTAGTTGAATATTAACTCTCCTAGAAAAAATTTTTATTTAAATTTATTTTGTTAATGTATTTAGTTCTCCTCTTGATTTTATTAGTTTTATTTCCGCTATTTTGTATTCCAGCAGAGCGTTGGTATAGTTGTTTTGTGCATCTGCGTAGGCTTTTTCTGCATCCAATAAATCGGTAAGTGTAGAAAGCCCGTATTTATAGTTGTTTTGTGTGTTTTCCAAAACACTCTTCGCTAAATCTACATTTTCTTTTTGAGTGTTGATAGTGATTAAA
>CALISV010000117.1 GCA_938041615.1 uncultured Campylobacter sp.
AGCTGGTTACACCAAATCTGAGCGTATGCCTAGATTTTTTGTACTTTGGTGATACGGCCGATTTTTGTCAAAAGTTCTTAAAATATAAAAATTTATCCCCCAAACGTCAAAATATTCTTGATAACGTCTATCCATTTAAATATAATCTAACTAAAAAATTAAAGGATAAATTTGCTTTACAGGTCGCTAACTGTGCTTAGCCTTTGCATCGCGCAGTTTATTTGCATCGGATTTTTCGGCGAGGGGCTCGTTAGCATCCTGCGTCAAGACGGTTTTAGTTTAGAGCGCGTCGGCGCGCTTAGAGGGCTTGGACTTTTTGCGGTTTTGGCTTTTTTGTGGTCGCCGTTTATCGACGCTATCGCGCTAAAAATAGGCGGTTACAAAAAGACTATCCTAGCCTTTCAGTGCCTTACTTTGGCGATTTTATATGCGGTTTCGCTTCTAAATCCGCGCGACGATTTACCCGCCGTAATCGCTTTAGCGGTGCTTTTGGCTTTTATCTCGGCCACCTGGACGATGACGTCGAACGCATTTTTTATCAAAATTTCAAACAGCTCGAATTTAAGCTTCACAAACGCCATCAAGCTTAGCGGCGGATTGATGGGACACGTATCCGGTAACGGCCTAACGCTCGTAATCTACGCAAAATTCGGCTGGAGCGAGGCGAATTTATTCTTGACGTCTTTGATAGCGGTTTCCTTGTTTAGCCTTGCTTTCTTTAAAGAGCCTGAGCGCGTAAACGCCGGCGAGGGGCTGGATTTTAGGGCGATGTTTGGCTTTTTTAAGGGCAAAAAGGCTTGGCTTAGCGTGCTTTTCGTACAATCTATCGGTATCTGCGCGGCGTTTGGACTGCTTAGTCCGATGCTTGTAGATATCGGCTGGAAGCTGGAAGATATCGGCGAGGTCTTGCACATATACGGCACGATATTTGGATTCGCAGGTGCGCTCGCGGCGGGCTTTGCGGTAAAAAAGTTAGGCGCCAAAAGAGCCTTTTTATACGCCGTAGCGATGCAGACGCTAGGCATCCTGGCCATCTGGTTACCTATCGGCGGCTGGACAGAACGCGCATCGGTACTTTTTGCTTCGAGCGCGGCGTATGCGGTATATATGGCGCAAGCGACGATAATCTCCACGATGATGATGCAACGTGCCTCGGGACGGCGACCCGCTAGCGAATACGCCGTGCAAAGCAGCTTAAGTATGACATTTCAGATATTTTCGTTTTATCTCGGAACGCTTTTGGCGGGGACGTTGGGTTACGGAGCGGTCGTGCTGGGCGCGGCGGCGTTTTGCGTTTTGAGCCTAGTTTATTTTATAAAGATTTATAAATTTATCTAGCGGATTACGATTTTGCGGGATTTAAGTCGCCGTCTAGTACAAAAAACTGCGTAAATTTTATTCCGCAGAGTTTTGCAAATCGCTTTGCAAATTTATCCCGCATCAAGCAAACCCCGCTTGCAACGAGAGAAAAACTGCAAAACGAGCTCAAATTTACGCTTAAAACGGCACAAATTTGGCTCGTAAAATTTACGCAAAAGCCAAATTTACAACCGCTCTTTGATGATCTTTAAAAAATCCAAAAGCGCCTTCGCGCTATGATGAGGCGTGTCCTGGGCGGCGATTAGTTCGCAGTTCGGTAGCATCCTCGACACTTGCGAAGCGACGGCAAAAGGCACTTCCTCGTCGGCCCTAGAGTGATACATAAGCACGCTTTGAGGGACATCCTTTAGCTCAAATCCCCACGGCCTAGCTTGGAGCCAGAGGTCAAAGCCGATGCCGTTAAGCTGCGCTTTTATCGCTTCTTTTAGCGCACCCTTAGCCTGCGAGCCGTATTTTTCCCACGCCGTTTGCGCCGTATTTTCAGGCGTATTGTGCGATGCAAAATCATAAATTTCCTTTATGTGCGCATAGTCGGCATAGTCGGCCAAAAGCTCGGGCGGGGCGTTAAATCCGCTTAGTATAAACACCTTTTTCGCCTCTTCGCAAGCTACCGCCGTAGCGTAGGCGTAAGCCGCGCCCACCGACTCGCCCAGCACGCTAAATTCGCCCAAATTTAACGCCGAGAAAAACTCTTTTAGG
This sequence comes from uncultured Campylobacter sp., assembly GCA_938041615.1. Taxonomy (GTDB): domain Bacteria; phylum Campylobacterota; class Campylobacteria; order Campylobacterales; family Campylobacteraceae; genus Campylobacter_A. The sequence goes on from CALISV010000117.1 coordinate 2,080, forward strand.
CGCAGGGCGAATTTTAAAAAACTATCGTCAGCGCTAAAAAGCGAGCTGTTAAAATGCCCGCTTCTATATATCAAAATAAGCCTTATTTGATTTTTATCGCAGAAATTTATCAAGGTATTTTGCGGAAAAATCATCAGCGGATGATGATAAACCAAAACATCTTTAAAATCGCCACCAAAGTCGTCGTAGCTTAGATTTTCGCCGCTTTTAAATTTAAAATTTTTCATCTTTTTCCTTAAAATTTATATTCAAATTTTACGCCGATCTCACGAGGGTCGGACAGGTAGTGCATCTTGGCGTATTTTACGTCGTGATCTTTGTCGAAAAGATTATTAGCGTAAATATAAACGTTGATATTTTTGTGATTAAAGCCTACTTTTGCATCGACGGTCGCGTAGCCCGCGTTTTCTACGACATTGGCCTTATCGGTATAAAATTTGCTCTGTCCTCGCAAAAATGCCGCCGCGTAAAATCCGCTTGGAGCCTCATACGAAAGCCCTGTGCCATAAGTTAGCCTTGGCGCGTAATATACGTATTTACCGCTATAATCGCCCTGTGCGTCTTTATAGTCTTTAAAGACGCTTTTTGCGTAGCCCAAATTTGCGCTAAGCTTTAATCCGTCCGCCAAAAGCACGGCGCCGTCTAGTTCAAGGCCTTGGGAGCGCGCCTTGCTGGCGTTCTCTGCCACCGTGATATTAGGCGCTACGATGACGCTTACTACTTGCTTGTTTTTGATATCGGCGCGAAAAACGGCGGCGCCTAGCTCAAACCGCTCCCAAGCCCCTTTTACGCCGACTTCATAGCTAGTCATCGTTTCTTTATCGTACCATTTTTTAGACGTAGGCGACGCAGCCCAAAAGCCGCCCGGTTTATAGCCCTTCGATACGCTCGCATACGCTATAACCTCGTCGTTTATAGCGTATTTTAGTCCGATCTTGGGTGATAGCGCGCTATACGAATCGCTTAAATTTTCGCCGTTCATACGGTTTTGAAATTTGACCCTATCTTTATCGAATCTAGCTCCCAAAATAACCGAAAAATCAAGCGGTAGATAAATTTCATTATGCGTAAAAACGCCGTAGTTTTTACTTCTGGTTTTGTTATTTTGCAGCGAGCGAATACCGCCGAACATCACGCTGTTTACGCTACTTCGCACGTCTCTTTGCGTAGCGCCAGCCGCAGCGCCTAGGACGAATTTGCCATACGCGTTATCGGCGCTAAATCTAAACTCCTGCGTAAAATCCTTTCTGTCCTCTTTGTAATACACGTCCAACAAGGACGCGGGGCGATGATCGCCGTCGTAGCTGCTGTCGTTTTTATAATCCCTGAAAGTCGTAAGCGAAGTAAGCGCATAGTCGCCCGATTTATATTCTGCCTTTAGCGACGCTTCGTAGTTTTTGGCGTTTTCCTCGCCCTCCATGCCGTTGGCGTAGCGCGTTCTGTTAGCCGCATTGTGTAAATTCGACCTTTGCGCGCCGTTGGCTATCCTATAATAGTTTTGAATAAGATCCACCGTAAGCTCGTCCGTAGGTAAAAATCTAAAGTAAATTTTGCCGTAAAGGGCGTCTTTGTAGTCGTCGCTTTTGTTTAAATTTTCGTTATACATAAAGCCGCTTTTCTTTTCGCTAAAACCGGTAAAACTAGCCAGAAATTTATCCTTTACTATCGCTCCGCCTACGTTAAAACTAATACCACGCAGGCTATCCTCGCCAAGCTTTAGCCCGATCTTTGCTTGCGGTTCGTTGGTAGGAGCTTTGGAGACCGCATTTATCACGCCTGCGTAGGCGTTTTTGCCGTAAAGCGCGCTTTGAGGCCCTTTTAGGATCTCGATACGCTCGATATCCTCCAAAAATACGTAGTTACCGTAAGTGCCAAGATAACTCACGCCGTCCAGATAAAGCCCGACGTTTGGGCTATCAAATGCGTAATCGCTCGTAACGCCGCGCATGATAAAAAGCGAAATTCCTCCGCCTTGCAAAAACGATAAATTTGACGATGCGCTTCTAAGCCCGTTTAGATCCTTTGCTTCTCTAAGCCGCAACTCTTTTTCGTCCAGCACGCTCACCGCAGCCGCCACATCGCTAGCGTTTTCATCGATCTTTTGAGCCGATACGCTGACCTCATCCAGCCTCACGGCGGGAGCTGCTATCGCTAGCGCCGCAACCGCGCTTAAAAGCAAAATCTTTCTCACTTTAGACTCCTTTTATAATTTCTTTACTTTAAGGATAGTATAATATTTTTGAAATTTATTATCAATCCGAAATTTACAAATGACGGATTTATTTTTATATTTAAAGGAAAAATTTGCGCACGGTATCCGCAGACGTTTTTATGGATAAATTTAATAGCAGCGAAGACGGAGTTTTGACTGGTCTTGGCGTCAAAATCCGCGCCAAAAATATCGCACTAAGTGATGAAATAGCCTTCGGCACGATAAAAATGGATGTTAAAGACGACACCAAAATAGTCGGCGATTTTCACGCTTTGCAGGGTTGCTTTATAAATTTCACCCTACAAGGAGGCATCAGCCTAAGCTCGGCGAATGGCAAAATCGAATACAAAAGCGGACTATCCACGATCAGCTCGGTCGATCTACCAAGCTCGGATCAAGAGATTTACGGCGGCGCGCATGCGGGAATAAATTTATTCCTAGAAAACTCGTTTATGAGTGCAAATTTCGGCGATCTTATCGAGCTTGGCACAAACAAACTCGTCTCGCAAAACGACACCTGCGCCGTAAATAAAATTTTATTAAACCAAATTTTATCGTTAAACGCCGACGAGCCGCTTGAAAGACTGCTTTTAGAAAGTAAAATTTTAGAGCTTATTTATAACGAATTCAGCCGCCTAAAATGCCCAAATAAGCATGTTATACTAGACGAAGCGGACAAAAACGCGCTACAAAAAGCCAGGCAAATTTTAAGCATGGATATCAAAAATCCGCCGTCTATAAAAGAGCTCTCAAAACAGGTGCGGCTGAACGAATTTAAACTTAAAGTCGGCTTTAAAAGTTTGTTTGGGCAAACTCCTTACGAATTTTTGCGCGAAGAGCGAATGAAACGAGCGCTGGCGATGCTGCAAGGCTCGGAGCTAAATATCGCCGAAATTTCGGCTGCGACGGGCTTTAAAAATCAAAGCCACTTCAGCAAGCTTTTTTGCGATTATTACGGCACGGCACCCAAAAATTTGATGAAAAATAGAAAATATTATTATTGATTTTACAAGGTTGTCTAAAAATTTGCCGTAGACGGCTCTCAAAAGCCTGTTAAGATAATATTTCTAGTGGGACTATAACAAATTTGATATGACCACATATAAAATAAAATATGCTCAAATTAGCAGTAGTGCTTACCAAGGCGTATATTGTACGCCTATGCTTGCAAATCGGAAGCATTTATAAGCTTCTAACGAATGATCGTTAAAAGCTTCCGAAGAAAAACTTAGACGTTTTATTGACAAAAAATCATTTTTTGGTCGATAAAGTTTCGTCTAAGTTTTTATATTTTTCTTTTGCTCGGCCAAAGAAAAATATCGGCCGTCTGCCAAGACCTTACAGCAAGCTCGCTTTAGAGCTTGCTAAGTAAGTTATTAGCCTATGGCTGTAT
>CALISV010000118.1 GCA_938041615.1 uncultured Campylobacter sp.
AAGATATGGAATATATGCCAAACTACGAACCTATGCTAAATTTGCTACTAGACAACAACGTTTCGGGGCAACCTACTAGCGAGGAGCTGAAAGAGGCGTATAAAAAGTGTTATAAAAGTTATAGATGGCACGTTGATACATGGAAAAAAGAAATAGACAAAAATCAGACCATACCTTTATTGATACGTATGTCTATAGAAAATGGAGAGCGGTATTGTCCAGATAAAGATGGGACATTTGGCGACACTCGCACATTTATGTACTGGGCAAACGAAAAAAATAAACTTAAAAATATGATAAACTTTTGGGATGGCTTAAAAAATAATCCATCCAAAGTAATCTATATCGACGCCAACATAAGTGGTCAAGATAAAGAAAAACTAATATCAAATAAACTAATACAAAAACGAAGGAGCAAAAATGCCGCAGAGCGACGATGATAGATTGCTATATAGCGCAGTGAAGGTTGTCGGGCAAATTTGAGCCGACTAGCAAAAGTCAAATTTGACCGAAAGAGCAGTCAAATTTAAGCTAAATTTGACGAGTCCTCACTCCTCATCGGTCAAATTTTGCGCCCCAGCGGCGAAAAACGTATCGCTGTGGATGTTTTTAAAAGCAGCCTTTAGCGAGACGAAAAGCTTTGGATTTTGCTTTTCTAAATTTGCCAAAAGCTCCTTGGTTTCGGCTCTAGCGTGAGGCATCTTGATATCAAATCGCATCGCCGGACACGCCTCGTCGCCGATAACCGTAAGCCCGTTTCGCACGGCATTTTCGCGTAGCTGTCTTTCGCGCACGAATATAAACGGCCTGATAACCTCGATACCGTTTGCCGCGACGTATTTTGGAGCAAGCGTTCGTAGCGCGCCGTTATAAGTAAAATTCATAAAAAAACTCTCGACCGCGTCGTCGAGGTGGTGGGCGATGGCGAGCTTGTTAAAGCCATGCTCAAGCGCGTAGGTATAGAGATAGCCGCGCCTCATACGCGAGAAAAAGCTACAAAAGCTGGAGTTTTTGCGGATCTTATCCTTAGATATCTCGAATATCGAGCTGTCGATCACGTCGTGCTCGATGCCGTGCTCGGCACAATGGCGCATGAGATAGGCGTAGTCCTCGCCCATGCCGTAGCTTAGCGTCACGGCCTTAAACTCAAATTTTTCGGGCGTGACGTTTTGCATGTGTTTTAGTACGTGCGCGAGCGCGAGGCTGTCCTTGCCGCCGCTAAGACCGAGCAAAATTTTATCCCCGCTGCGCACCATGCGGTATCTGGCATTGGTCTGCCCGACCTGGCGCAGCAGCCGCTTGCTAAGCTCTATCATAGCCGCTCGATCATCGCGAGCATGAACTGCGCGCTGACGTTTGCCGAGTCTTGTAAAAATTTATCGAAGTCAAACTCCGCGCTACCGCCTGCCTCGTCGCTGATCGCGCGAAGCACGAAAAACGGCACGCCCAGGCTCTCGCAAACTAACGCCACGCTAGCACCCTCCATCTCGGCCGCATCGGCTTTGAAGGTCGCTTTTAGCCACTCTTTTTTCGCATTATCGCAGATAAACTGATCGCCAGTGGCTATGATGCCGCCTTTTAGCTCGATGCCTTTTTCGGCCGCGACGCTAGAGGCTAACGCATTTAGAGCGTCGTCGCTTTTGATAAAGATACTGGTCTCGGGCACGTAGCCGTGCGGGTGCCCAAACGCCGTGATATCGACGTCGTGCTGCACCAGGCTAGTCGCGTAAAGCATATCTCCGATTTTCAAATTTGGATTTAGCGCGCCTGCGACGCCGGTAAAAAGCAGTTTCTTAGCGCCGAATTTTTCGATCATCGCGCTTGCGGTTAGAGCGGCATTTACCTTGCCGATCTTAGAGTATGCCATCACAAGCTCTTTGCCGCCGAAATTTGCGAGGTAAAATACGTTATTTGCGTGCTTAACCTCTTTGTAGTCCTTGATGCACTCAAGTAGAGGAGCAACCTCCTCGCGCATCGCACCTAAGATCGCTATCATTTAAGCTCCTTTAAAAGCTCTTCAAGGCTACTAAGATCGATGACGCTAAAGGTCGGCTTTTCGGTGATTTTTTTGTTGATGCCTTTTAGCACGCTACCACCGAACTCCACAAAAATATCAACCTCGTTTTCGATGCTTTTGATGCTTTGTTTGTATAAAACGGGGCTAACGAGCTGTGCTTTTAGCAAATTTAGCGCTTCGTCTTTCGTGCCGTAGGGCTTCGCCGACGCATTTGAAACGACTGGGGCAAATTTAGCGGCTAATGCCGGCTCTAGCTGTGCCGTTAGTTTCTCGCTCGCGTTTTTCAAAAGCGGGCAGTGGCTAATGACGGACATATTTAAAGGCAGTACGCGCTTAGCGCCCGCTTCTTTAAACGCGGACTCAAATTTGGCGATGTCGTCTTTTAGTCCCGCGATCACGATCTGACCGTCACAGTTGTAGTTCGCGGCATAAATTTGATGGCCGTCCGCTTGCGCGTTTTTGCAAATTTGCTCGACCGTCTCGTCGCTAAGCCCTAAAATAACGCTCATTGTTACGTCTTTGCCGGCGCAGTCCTCTTGCATAAATTTACCGCGCAAATTTACGATCCTAAGCGCACCCGTAAAATCAAACGCGCCGCTAACCGCAAGCGCGCTAAACTCGCCCAAAGAGTGTCCAAGTGCAAATTTAGGCTTTAAATTTACGCTTTGCTTTAGCGCGAGATAGCACATAAGCGAATTTAAAACGATGGCGGGCTGAGTAAATTCGCTCCTGTTTATAAGGTCATTTTCGTTGAAAAGTAGATTTGAAAAGTCGATTTTTAGGCTATCGCTTGCATTTTGCAAAAGCTCGACGGCCGGGCGGAAATTTTCGTAAATTTCCTTACCCATACCGATACTTTGCGAGCCTTGTCCCGGAAATATAAACGCCGCTCTCATCTAGGTACTCTTAGTGGCAACCGCATCCGCCGTCATCGTGATGATGACCATGTCCGCCGCAGCAACCACCCTCTTTATGCTCGTGGTGGCCGTGGCCTCCGCAGCAACCGCCTTCGCCGTGGTGATGGTCGTGGTCGTGTCCGCCGCATCCGCATGTATATGCGCCAGCTACCATGCCGGTAGCTATCTCATCCTCTGTAGCATCGCGTTTGTCGAAAATTTGAACCTTAAACTCCAAATCCTTGCCTGCATAAGGGTGGTTAAAATCAACCGTCACATCGTCATCGCCGATAGATTTTACTATCACGCGTACACTCTCTCCGTGCTCGCCTTGACCAAAAAGCTCCATGCCCTCTTTTAGCTCGATACCCGCAAATTGCTCTTTAGGCAGCATCTGAACGGCGCTAGCATCATACTCTCCACAAGCCTGTGCAGCCGGGATAACGATAACCTTTGTTTCGCCCTTTTTTAGTTTAGTAACTTCTTCTTCTAGCTTCTCGATGATATGTCCGCGACCTGTTAAAAAGGAAATTTCTTGCCCAACCTGCATATTGGACTCTAAAATTTCGCCCGTTTTTGCGTCTTTTAGCTCATAAAACATAGCTATAACTTGTTCTTTCACGTTCTTCTCCTATTTATGAAAATAACATGATTATATCGTTAAATTTATTAAAGAATGTTTTAGTTTCGGGTAGGTGCGGCTTTGGCTTCTTTGCTGTCCGGATAGCCTAGTTTTAGCGCTTTGTAAAATTTATTCGCACTCGCCGTATCTTTTATCTTATCAAAACTAATAGCAGTGTGATAAAGAAGTTTTGGCGTATACTCGGCCTTGTCGTAGAGCTGGATACTTTGCTGGTAGTATTTTATGGCGTTGTTGTAAGCTTTTTGCTGATACGCTATCTCGCCGAGATAAAAATTTGCCATAGCAGGCTTATGATCTTTGCTTAAAAGATACTCGTATCTAGCTTTTGCATCGTCGAGCTTACCTGCGTCAAATAGCTTTTTAGCTTCGCTTGCTACGTCTTGATTTTTTTGTTTGGTAAAATCAGTCTTTGGGGCTTGCGGCTCAGCAGCGGCTGGACTACTGCTAGCTACCGGCTTGTCTTCATCGTTTTTTTTTGTGGTAGCGGGTGCGGCGTTGCTCTTATCTATCAAAGCACCCATATCCTTAAGGGCTTTGGTGATTTTAGCGTTGTTGGCCTCTTGTATTTTTCGGCTTTCTTCTACGTATTTTTTAAGCTCGTCAAAATCGCTTTTTGCGGTAGAATTTCCGTCGTTTCCTTCGATATCGTTTAGTCTTTTTTCTATCCTAGACATTCTTGAGTTTAGTCCGTCTAGTACACTTTGCAAGCCCTCTAGGCGCTCCTGCATAGCATTTAAATTTGACTCAACGTCGCCCATATTTCTACTTAAATTTTCTACGTTTTGCTTATTTTTTAGAAAAGTTTTTTCGTTATCAGTCAATCCGTAGGGGCTCGAGCTATCTAAATTTCCAGCGTCGAATACCGAAATTTCATTGGAAGCGGAATAAGAGAGAGTGGCTCCTATAAAAAGAGCCACGAAAGTTTTTAAATTCGTCATAAAATTAATTATGGAAGAACTTTAAATTCAGCACGTCTATTTTGAGCGTCGCAAGCTTTTGTTTTGTCTGTGCAAACAGGATTGCTTTCGCCATAGCTTACAACCGTGATTCTGTCAGCCGCAACGCCTTGTTTTACAAGCGCGTCTTTAGCAGCTTTTGCTCTTTTTAGACCAAGCGCATAGTTGTACTCATCAGTACCCCACTCGTCGCAGTTGCCCTCTACTTTTACAGAAAGAGCTTGAGCCTCTGATTGATTAAATAGGCCTGCGTTTGTGTTGATAGCAGACTGCATGTCGCCTTTGATGTTAAATTTGTCAAAGTCAAAGTATACAGTTTGAACTTGACCTTCGATGCTTGAAATTAATTGTTGCAATCTCTCGCTATCACTCATCATGTTATCGCTTGAGTTCATACCGCCCATATTTTGATTAGCGTCAGCGCTCATATCAACTTCAGGGTTTTTAGAGCTACAACCGCTCAACAATAAAGCCGCAATAGCAGCAGAAGTTAAAACTACTTTTTTCATTTTCATCCTTTTATAGAAATTTAACGTGATTATATCATAAAATTTACTAAATATTACCAATCAATAGACTGAATTTTACCGATTTTTAACGGAAATTGGAAACTTTTGTTCTCATTTACGCGAATTATACCAAGAGAACTCTGGCCGCCAAGCTCTTTTATAAACACTACACTTTGCCCGTCGCTAGAAAATCTAGGGTATAAATTTTTACCGCTTGCGGTAAGCTGTCTGATGTAATCAGTCTGCGTAGAGATCATGTAAATGTTAAAATCTCTCGTTCCAAAGCTACTCTTACCGTCTTCTCTACTGGAGTAAACTATATAGTTTTGATAGGTGCTGACGGAGTTATTATTTTTGCCGTGATAAACCAACTGCTCAAAACCGCTTCCATCGACGTTTTGCGCGAAAACGTTAGGATAGCCGAGTCTATCTGAAACGAAAACCACGCGTCTATCGCCGTCGACAAAGTTGCCGTTGACGTCTATACCGCTA
>CALISV010000119.1 GCA_938041615.1 uncultured Campylobacter sp.
AAAGTGCCTATTTTACAGTAAATTTAAAAATAATCTTAAAAATAAATAATTCATAAAAATTAATCTAAAAAATACAAAATTCGTCAGCCAAATGACGGAAATAAATTTTTAAAAGTAATACAATTAGCTCAAGATTTAAGAGAAATCAAGAATCGTAAAACAAGTAGAAAGGAGAATTTATGAAACAACATAAATTTGTGATCGCCGATTACAAACGTTGTATCGGTTGCGCTACTTGCATGGCGGCCTGTTTTCGTAGCGCTTATGAGCGCGGTAAGCTTTCAAAAGCTAGACTAACAGTGCTCCGTCAAGCAAAGGGCGTCATGCCGACGCAGTGTCGCCAGTGCGATGACGGTCCTTGCGCGAACGTATGTCCTACTGGGGCACTCAGGTTTGACGATAACTGCATCGAGCTGCATGAGGAGATCTGCATAGGCTGCAAACTCTGCACGATCGCTTGCCCTTACGGCGCGATAAGCTCGAGCGCCGAGCTCATGCCGTCGGTTAACTACGCGGTAGAGCCCAAATACTACCTCGAAATCGAAAGCCAGGCCGGCGCGAAAAACACTGCGATAAAGTGCGATATGTGCTTTGGGCGCGAAAACGGCCCTGCGTGCGTCGAGGTTTGTCCGACCAGCGCTATCATCATGGTCGATCCTTTGCACAGCCATCACAAGCTTGGCAACAAGATCGAGCAAGAAGCCGCTCAGGCTTTCGTCGATAAAATTTTACGCGGAAGTGGAAATTTAAAAGAACCTCACGTTTTAGCCGATATCGGCGCTCAGGACGTGGACGGCGAGGGCGACGTCATCGTTATCAAGGAGCTTGACAAAACTCCTAGCGAGCAAGCAAGAGAGCAAGCTGCGTCAAATTCGCGCGCTATGAACGACGAAAATAGCGGCGCAAAAGGGGGTGCGAGATGGTAGGCGTGTATCTACTTTTCTTAGTTAGCGCCGCCGTTAGCATCCTGCTCTACGGCGCTCAAAAATCAGCCGTAAAAATCGGCTTTGGACTAAGCGCGATTAGCTGTTTTTACGCGCTTTGCTACTTTGTGGCGCATATGGGGACGATACAGGGCTTTGCTCTTGGCGGAGACTTTTTATACGCGCCTAAATTTGAGCTAACTCCGCTTGGAAATTTCTTTAGCTTCGTAGTCGTCTTTATCGGCTTTGCCAGCAGCGTCTACGGTATGAGCTACGCGGAGGAGTACATCAAAAAGGCAAACGTCGGCGTTTTCGCCTGTTTGTTTAACCTTTTCATCCTTTCGATGCTTCTAGTCATCAGCGCAAATAACGTATTTTGCTTCGTCGTTTTGTGGGAGCTTATGACGCTTATTTCGTCTTTCCTCATCCTCGTAAACGACGGCAAAGGCACGCTAAAAGCGGTGATGGTGTATCTTGGTATCGCTCAGGTCGGTGCGTTTTGTATCACGTGCGGACTGCTAATAATGGCTCACTATGCGGGCAGCATGGAGTTTAGCGATTTTGCTCGCTTAAATATGCCGGCTGCGGTTAGCGTCGTCGTGTTTATACTATTCTTAGTAGGATTTGGCAGTAAAGCGGGTATGTGGCCTTTTCACGTATGGCTACCGATGGCTCACCCGGCCGCTCCTTCAAACGTCTCTGCGCTAATGAGCGGCGTTATGATAAAGGTTGCGCTATTTACTCTAGTCAAATTTACGCTTTTCTTGCCTTTAAGCATTTACTTTGGTTTGACGGTTCTGATTTTGGGTGCCGCTAGTTCGCTTTTTGGCGTTCTTTACGCTCTTTGTCAGCACGACTACAAAGCGCTTCTTGCGTATCACTCTGTTGAAAACATCGGTATCATCTTGCTTGGTCTTGGCACCGGTTTGTACGGTCTGGCCGCCGGAAATACGACGCTTGCCGCGATCGGATTTTTAGCGGGATGCTATCACGTGGTTAACCACGCGATATTTAAAGGACTATTGTTTCTTTGCGCGGGTTCGGTTTTGCACGCTACGCACACCCGCGATATGGACGTGCTAGGCGGCCTAGCTAAAAAGATGCCTTGGACGTCTGTGGGTATGTTTATCGGTATCATGGGTATCGCAGCGCTTCCTCCGGTTAACGGCTTCGTATCAGAGTGGTTTACCTATCAAGGTATGCTTCAAGGCGCGCTAGAGCAGGGCATCTTTACTAGATACGCCTTTACGCTTTCAGTCGTCGCGCTAGCGCTTACGGGCGTGTTAGTCGGCATGCACCTTAAGCTTTATGCCGTAATCTTTGCGGGAACTCCAAGAGATCAGAAAATTTGGGAAAACGCAAAAGAAAGCCCGATATTTATGGTGCTTGGCATGATCGTGCTAATGATCGGCTGTATAGGCTTTGGTATAGGAGCTAACGTAGTCGTCGGCTACATCCAAACGGCCGTAAATTCCATAGGCGGCGCAGGCGGTTACGTAGCTAGCCACGGTATAAATTTGACCTCAAATTTAGGCAGCGTGGTTTCTACTCCGCTTATAGCCATTATCTTGTGTTCTACTATGGTTTTGCCTTTTGCAATCTTAGCCGTGATGAAAGCAAACCGCGAGAAACCTCGCGAGACCGATCCTTGGGCTTGCGGATTTAAGTACAGCTCTCGCATGCAAATGACGGGCGGCCCTTTCACCGGCGATCTAAGACGCATAATGAACTGGCTGTTTAAAGGCGAGAGAAAAGTCGTGACTAAAGGCTATTTTAACCCGGTCGAATACCACAACCATCCAAAAGATATCTGGTGGGGGCTATTTTACGAGCCTGTGATCGAGTGGAGCAAGAAAATAGCCGACAAAATAGGCATAATGCAAAGCGGCTACACCAACGTTTACGCGCTATATATCCTCGTATATCTTTGCGCGATACTAGCGGTTAGCTACTTTTTGATATAGGGGGCGTGAGATGGAAATTTTACAGACTATACTTTTGATGATATTTCAAGTAGTCGTCATCGTCTTGGTTGCGCCCTTGTTTGACGGTATGGCTAGGAAACTAAGAGCCAAACTGCAATCAAAACAAGGTAGCGATTTCTTCCAGACGTATCGCGACATCATAAAGCTATTTAGACGCGGCAGAACCGTGCCTGAGTGCTCTCACTGGGTATTTAGATGGGCGCCGTTTTTCCTATTTGCCACTTCGGCGGCGATACTAGCGGCTATTCCTATTACTTATAGTAAAAGCACGATTTTTGGAGCATACTCCGATATTTTCGTGATTCTTTACCTAGGCGCGCTACTTCGCTTTGTTTTCGGCGCTGCGTCTATGGATAGCGGCAATCCGTTTGCGGCAACCGGCGGCGGACGCGAGCAGATGCTAGCCGTCTACGTAGAGCCGGTGATGATAATGTGCCTAATCGTCGTTATGCTTGCAGCCGGAACGTCAAATTTAGTAGAAATCCAATCAATGGTAAAAAGCGGTCAGATCGGATATCAGATCCCAAG
>CALISV010000120.1 GCA_938041615.1 uncultured Campylobacter sp.
CTTTGCAAAGGTAATACTCTAAATGCTTAATAAAATCGTCGTTACAAGCGATTTTGAAAGTTTAAAAGCCAAGCTTGAAAGCGAGTTTGGCACAAATAATTTAAGATTTTTTATAAGCGATGATTTTTTGCTAGAAAACGCAAAAGAGGTCGCCGCCGAGGCCTACATCGCCGAGAGCGAGCCCAAACTACTAGTTTTAGGTGCTAAAAATTTCCGCGTCGAGGCTCAAAACTCTCTACTAAAAATCATCGAAGAGCCGCCTAAAAATATCTTTTTTATCATAGCCTGCGAGTCGAAAAATATGCTCCTGCCGACCGTTCGTTCGCGCCTAGTTACCGAAAATAGGCTTGAAAAAAAGCAGCGAGAAAAAACGGGGCTAGATTACAAACGCCTCGAGCTAAAAGAAATTTGTGCGTTTATCGATGAAAAATCAGCTCTCGAGCGCTCCGAAAAGCTTGGCAAAAACGATCTAAAAGAGCTAATCGCCGCCATAGCTCTCGAGGCTACGGCGCAGGGGGTCAAATTTAGCGCTGAAGAGCTTGAGTATTTTTTCAAAGCCGTGCGCTTAGCCGAGCTAAATACCAAAACTCACGCGCTTCTTACGCCGATACTTCTTATGATTTACGAAAAAGGGCTTAGATGAAAATTTTTAAAATCAATCCGCAAACTGATTTTAACGAGATTTGCGAGATTATCCGTCCTAGCGACGAGGGGCGAAATTTGATGAAAAAAAAGTCGTCGATCAACTTTTTTTTGATTAAAGATTTGCGCTCGCCGGCCGCAAATATCCTAAAACAAGACGCACTAAGCGTGGGCGCGGAGCTCGTAACTAATCGCGACGTGATTCTGGGCGGCGCAAACTCCGCCGCGCTTCTCATGGCCACCGATGCGCAAGTTCTTGCGCTTGCCAAAAAAGAGTCTGCTCAGGATTTCGGGCTAAAAAATTTGGCTAAATTTTTAAAATCTCCGTTTAAAAAACCGCAGCGCGCGCAGATAATGGGCGTCGTAAACGTAAATGAAGATAGCTTTAACGCCGCAAGCCGCGTGAACGAAAAAAGCGGTATAGCGCGTATCGAAGCGATGATCGAGCAGGGCGCTGAGTATATCGACGTGGGCGCGGTGAGCTCCAGACCAGGTAGCAAATACGTCGGACGCGAGGTCGAATTTGCCAGGCTAGAAAAGATAGTCGCCGAAATTTACCACCTAAATTTGCACGAAAAGGCAACATTTAGCCTAGATAGCTTTGATGCGTACTGCCTAGAGTACGCGCTAAATCACGGCTTTAAGATGATAAACGATATCACGGGCGACGTTAGCCTCTGCGCTCTAGCGGCGCGCTACGGCGCTACCTACTGCCTCATGCACATGCAAAACAGCCCCGAAAATATGCAGGATAATCCGCATTACGAGGATTTACTAGGCGAGATAGACGCATTTTTCGAGGCTAAGATCGCCGCGGCGCAGGATCTTGGATGCCGCGATATCGTGCTGGACGTGGGTATCGGCTTTGGCAAGACGGCGGAGCAAAATATGATTTTGATAAAAAATTTGGAGCATTTTTTACGCTTTGGACTGCCGCTTTTAGTTGGTGCTAGCAGAAAATCGGTCATAAATTTTTATAGCCCCAGCGAGATCAAAGACCGCTTGCCGGGTAGCCTCTATCTGCATCTTGAGGCCTTTAGAAACGGTGCGCAGATCATCCGCACGCACGACGTGGCCGAGCATGCGCAGATGTTTAGGCTGGAAAACGCGATGAGAAAGCTCGCGGCGTGGTAAGCAAAGCAAATTTAACGAGGAAAAATGGATAAAAAAGAGTATTTAGAGGCCGTAGATACGCTAAACGCGTGGGCGAAGGCCTACTACACCGACGACGCGCCCATAGCAACCGACGAGGAGTACGACGAGCTTTATCATAAAGTGCTTGATTTTGAGAGGACAAATCCCGGCGACATCTCGATGTTTAGCCCGACAAAGCGCGTCGGCGGCGAGGTTAGCGAGGGCTTTGTTAAGGCTCGCCACGGCGCGCGCATGTGGTCGATGGAGGATATTTTTAGTTTTGATGAGCTGCTAGCGTGGCTAAAGCGCGGCGACAAGGAGGGGCTGGAGTTTGCGCTTCAGCCTAAATTTGACGGCGCGAGCTTAAATTTACTCTACGAAAACGGCGCTCTCGTGCGAGCTATCACGCGCGGCGACGGCATAACGGGCGAGGACGTAACCAGCAACGCCAAAGTCATCAAAAATATCCCGCTGCAAATCGCCTATAACGGCAGGATCGAGATCCGCGGCGAGGTCGTGATCGCTAAAAACGACTTTGACGAGATAAATTTCGCCCGCGCGCAAAGGGGCGAGCCGCAGCTATCAAACCCGCGAAATGCGGCCGCCGGCAGCCTGCGCCAGTTAGATAGCGCCGTTACGGCGTCGCGTAGGCTGAGGTTTAAGCCCTGGGGCTACGGCGAGCAAAATTTAGGCCTTGAAACCTACTCACAGATGATGGATTTTATTTATTCGCAGGGCTTTGAGCGCGAGGAGTTTTTTAAAATTTGCCGCACTGCCGAGCAGATCGAGGATGCGTATAAACAGCTCGTAGCGCAGCGAGATAGCAAGCCATTTATGATGGACGGCCTCGTGGTACGCGTGCAGAGTATCGCAGCTAGCGAGGAGCTTGGCTACACGGAGAAATTTCCTAAATTTATGGTCGCGTATAAATTTCCCGCGATCGAAAAGACCACGCGACTGCTTGACGTCGCGTTTCAGGTCGGGCGTAGCGGCGTAGTGACCCCGGTTGGCGTGCTAGAGCCCGTAAATATCGACGGCGCAATCGTAAAGTCCGCCACGCTGCATAACTTCGACGAGATCGAGCGCCTAGGCGTGCAAAAGGGCGATTTTATCAGCATTATCCGCTCGGGCGACGTGATACCAAAGATCACGGGCGTTTTTAAACAGCGCAGAGACGGCTCGCAAACCCCGATAGAGCGGCCGCGCGAGTGCCCGGTATGCGGGTCGATGCTGCTAGACGAGGGCGTTTTCGTAAAGTGTCAAAACCTCGAGTGCAAGGCGCGCGTGATAAATTCGCTCATACATTTTGCGAGCAAAAAGTGCCTAAATATCGACGGTCTTGGCGATGCGATCGTAAATCAGCTTTTTGAAGCGGGCTTGGTCACTAAAATCGCCGACATTTACGAGCTTACGGCGCAGGATTTGGCACGATTAGAGGGCTTTAAAGATAAAAAGATCGCAAATCTGCTCGGCGCCATCGAGGCTAGCCGTACGCCCGCTCTACACAGCTTTATAGCAAGCCTAGGCATCGAGCACATCGGAGAGGTAGCTGCCAAAAAGATAGCGCAAATTTACCCGCAAAACTGGCGCGAGCTAAGCTTCGGCGAAGTCGCCGCGATCGAAGGCTTCGGTGAGGCGATGGCTGAGAGCTATGCGGAGTTTATGCAGGTAAATAGGCAAAATTTGGACGAAATTTTGCGTTTTGTTAGCCCGCAAGCGCAAATTTACGAGACGAAACAAAGCGCGATAAGCGGCAAGACATTTGTGATAACGGGAACGCTTAGTAAGGGCAGGGATGAATTTAAGAGGGTTTTGGAAGCAAACGGCGCGAAAGTAAGCGGCTCGGTGAGCAAGAAAACGGACTTCGTGCTTTACGGCGATGAGGCGGGCAGTAAGCTAGATAAAGCGCGTGAGCTTGGTGTCACGACGATAACCGAGGACGAGTTAAGGCGGATGATTGAGATTTGATCTATTTACCGCGCGCCGCCTAAACATCAGCCGAAACAAGGCCGCCGAGCTCATAAAAAACGGCAAAATTTTGCTTAACGGCAAAATTTGCTCTAAACCTAGCTTTGAGGTGGGCGAATTTGATAAATTTGACGGCTCGGACGGACTAAATTTAGACGCGGCTACGGGCGTAAATTTGAAAGTTGGCAAAAATAGCGCGGAAGCGGAAAATCAAAATTTACGCGAATCAAATTTGACGGACGCAACCCAAATTGCACGCGACAAAGCCCGTATCGGCGATCAAAATTTAAACTCCAACGGTGCAAAGATCGAGCTCGTCGGCGAAATTTACGTCGGACGCGGCGCGCTAAAGCTAAAAAGCTTTTTGGCGGCTTGTCCGCTAGAAATCAAAGGTAAAAACGCCCTTGACGTGGGCTCAAGTACGGGCGGTTTCGTGCAAATTTTACTTCAAAACGGCGTAAAAAGCGTCACCGCGCTAGACGTGGGCAGCTCGCAGCTAGATGATAGCCTGAGGGTTGATGCGCGTGTGAATGTAGCTGAAAATACCGACGTGCGCGAGTTTGCTGCTTGGTTTCAAAACTTGGCCAAAGAGGGTAAATTTGACGGCTCAGAGCAAAATTTAAAAAACCAAATCGAGCCTAATTTTAATCCAGGTAATTCAAATTTTGCCCAGCAAGACGGATTTTTGGGCGAGCCGAGCAAAGACGTTGTTGCGCCGTCAAATTTAACGCAGGCTGGAGCCAAGACGGATGAAGCAAATTTGACTGGCGTAGATTTCGCAGCAAAAAACCAAAATGCAAAATTTGACTCCCGCGCCGCCAAAAACCTCGCACGCAAATTTGATCTCATCACCTGCGACGTGAGTTTTATCTCGCTTAAAGAAATTTTGCCCTCTATCGACGCGCTAGCGGGCGAAAACTGCGATATTATCCTGCTTTTTAAGCCGCAGTTTGAGGTCGGCAGGAGCGCTAAGCGAAATAAAAAAGGCGTCGTAACGGACGCAAAAGCCGTGCGCGAGGCGAGGGCGAAATTTGAGCTTGCGGCGGCAAATTTGGGCTGGGTAATGCGCCAAACGCTCGAATGCGAGGTAAAAGGAAAGGAAGGAAATGCCGAATTTTTCTACGCTTTTAACAAAAGATAATATCACGGCCGTTGCGATCGGGCACTTTGACGGCGTACATCGCGGCCACAAGCAGCTTTTAAAGCAGCTGGGCGAGTACGGCGGACTAGTCGTGATCGACAAAAACAAAGCCAATATCACGCCAAAGCTAAAGCGAGCCGAGTACTCGAGCTATCCGTGTTTTTTGTATGATTTTGACAGCATAAAAGGGCTTGGCGGTGATGAGTTTATCGCGCTTTTGAAGCGGGATTTTAAAAATCTGCAAAAAATCGTCGTTGGATTTGACTTTCGTTTCGGGCGAAACAGGGCGTGGGACAAACATGATTTGCGGCGCATTTTTGACGGTGAGGTGGTCGTAGTAGACGAGGTTTGCTTTGACGGTATGGGCGTGCACAGCTCAGCCATACGCGAGTATATCAAACAAGGCGAGATCTACAAGGCAAACCGCCTGCTAGGCCGCGAATACTCAATCGAAGGTCGCGTGATAAAGGGGCAGGGCATCGGGTCCCGCGAGCTCGTGCCGACGCTAAATTTGGACATCAAAAGCTACCTTTTGCCGCGCGAGGGCGTCTATGCAACAAGGACTCGCATCGGCTACAAGACCTACGGCTCGGTTACCTTTATCGGCAACCGCGTGAGCACGGACGGTAGCTTTAGCGTCGAGACGCACGTGCTAAACGAAAATATTGAGGGCGCCCGCGACGTCGCGGTTTGCTTTATCAAGCGGCTACGAGATAACCGTAAATTTGCAAGCCTAGAGGAACTAAAGCGTCAAATTTACATCGACATTAAGCAGGCGATGGAGTTCGTCGGCGTGTGCGATCTCTACGTCGTGGGTGACGCTACGCCTCAAAGGAGCGAGCCGTGAAAGACGAAATCTTTAAAGAACCGATAAAAAAGCAGTTTGAATTTGACGCGAGCGTGGCGTCGGTGTTTGACGATATGATCGGGCGCTCGGTGCCGTACTATGCGGCCTCGCAAAAGCTGATCGCCGATTTTTTAGCGCAAATTTTACCTCAGGGCGCAAGCGCGATAGACCTTGGCTGCTCGACCGCCTCGACGCTGCTGGCTCTTTGGCGCAAGAGAAACGATCTAGCGCTAAAAGGCGTGGATAATGCGCCTGCCATGCTGCAAAACGCGCGTGCCAAGATAGAGGCGTACGGCGCTAGGATCGAGCTTGAGCTAGCGGACATTTTGGAATGCGAATTTGACGCCCGTGACGCCGTTTTGATGAACTATACGCTGCAGTTTATCCGTCCGCCTAAGCGTCAGGATTTCGTAGCTAAAATTTACCGCGCGCTAAATGACGGTGGCGTGTTTGTTTTTAGCGAGAAGCTCATTTTTGAGGATAAGACGCTGAGCAAAAATATGATCGAAATCTACGAAAAATACAAGCTCGAACAGGGCTACTCGCGCTACGAGATCGCGCAAAAACGCGAGGCGCTAGAAAACGTGCTGATCCCCTACACCGAAGCGGA
>CALISV010000121.1 GCA_938041615.1 uncultured Campylobacter sp.
CAAATTTAAACGGGCAAAACTTCGACGAAGCCTGGGCGAAAGCGGTGGCGGACGAGATCGTGGATCAAAATTTCAGCCAAAACGCAAGCTCGAAAATTTATAAAATTTCAAAGACACGCTTAAAGCGGCTGAGGTAGTTTGGTCTAAGGCCGTTTAGTCGTTAATAATTTTATTTACCGCTAAAGCCGCTAAATTTAGCCCAAAACACGCCGTTACGCCCATGAAGCTGCCCAGTTTCACGCATCTTGGCAGCTCGGTCGAAAACACGACGTCAAATTTGCCTTTAAAGCCTGCTTTTTTAAGCTCGGTGCGTATTTTTTTAGCAAACGGATCGTTGCAGGTTTGCCAGACGGAGGCGACCTTGATCTGTGTCGGATCGATGCGTTTTGCGCCGCCCATCGAGCTAATGAGCTTTTCGTGTGTTTTTAGCGCGAGCGCGATCTTGGCGGGCACGTCGTCGATAGCGTCGATCACGAGATCAAAGGGCGAAAAGTCGAAATTTGCGATAAACTCGGGCGTCATTAGCTCTTGCAGCGCCGTTACGCACTCGTATCTTTTGGCAAATTCGCCGACCTTAACGGCGCCGACCGCTTCGCTGTAAATTTGACGGTTTTGATTGGTTATATCAAAAATATCCTTGTCAATGACGGTGATTTTACCTACTCCTGAGCGAGCCAGCGCGTCCGCACAGACTCCGCCCACGCCGCCCACGCCGCAGACTAGGACGTTTGCGTTTTGAAGTTTTTTAAAATCATCGCCAAACAGCCAGCGAGACCTCGTAAACTGGTCATTTTGATCCAAAATTTCCTCGTTCAAATTCGATCCTTCAGCGCGGTTTTTAGGCCTTGCAAGCTCGCGTGCGCGGTCATATCGAGCATGATCGGAGTGAGTGAGGCGAAACTCTCGCTAAGCGCGCTGATATCGGACTCGCCGTTTTGCTCGTAGTCTAGACTCGAGGCTTGTCCGAGCCAGTAGTACTCGACGCCGCGCGGGTTGCGGTGGAGCATGGCGTGCGTGGCGTAGCTGCGCCTGCCGGCGGGCACGATGCGGTAGCCTTTAAATTCGCGGGCGGAGACGGCGGGGATATTTACGTTTAAAAACTGGCGCGGCGGCAGTGCTATTTCGCCGTTTAATACGCGCGGAACGATAAATTTGACGGCTTGCTGTGCAAGCGAAAAGCCTAGTTTTTCGATACTGTCGTTTTTATAAAACTGCGAAAATGCGATGCTAGGTACGCCCTGCAAAACGCCCTCCATAGCCGCTCCGCACGTGCCGGAGTAGGTGATGTCCTCGCCGACGTTGGCGCCGTGGTTTATGCCGCTGATTACTAGGTCTGGTAGTCTTTGATAAAGCGCATGAAGCGCGAGATAGACGCAGTCTGCAGGCGTAGCGTCGTCGAGTTTATAAAAATCGTCGTCAAGCTTGATAAAGCGAAGAGGCCTAGTAAGCGTAAGAGAGTGCGCGCAGGCTGATTTTTCGCTGCTTGGGGCTACTATCGTGACGCGCGTGTCCGGTAGTTCGCGCAGCGCGCTAGCTAAAGCGTGCAGGCCGCCAGCCTCGAATCCGTCGTCATTTGTGATTAAAATTTCTTTCAAATTTATTCCTTTTTATCACGATTAACTCAAATTTGACGAGCGCATAGCTTTCAAATTTTTAAAGAAAAGATTTTAGCACAGCTTTTATTATTTAAATTTAAAGTTTTGGCCTATGTTGGATATTGTTTACTTTGTATTTTAGTTTTTAAATTTTATTCAAATTTAAGATAGTAAAT
>CALISV010000122.1 GCA_938041615.1 uncultured Campylobacter sp.
TCAAATTTGCTGTCCGGCTTTGCTCGCAAGACCCTAAATTTAACCTCGCCATGTTCGCACCCGCGTTCATTTTGTCGCTTTACATCGCGCTGGTTTCGCAAAATTTGGTTTTTGATTTTACTTGGAGTGCCTCGGCGCAGATTTTTGGCGGAGTTGGCGACGAAATGCTGCTATACGCGCTACTTTTTGCGTTTTCGCTGATCGCCAGGCTGGAGGAGCGATATTTTTACGTTTTTTCGTTTCGTTTAGCGCTTTTAGAGCTGCTTTGCGGGCTTATTACGGCGATAATTTCAAGGGACATTTTTAGCATTTACGTCCCGTGCGCGCAGATTTTGCTCGTATTTTGCGTATGTTTTGACTTTTTGTGCCTGAATACAGCGAAAGCAAATGCAAAGCTGCTAGAAGAGTTAAGCGCGAAAAAGGAATTAAGCGAACCCGAAAAGCTCGCTAAAGAGGCGCTAGAGCGGCTCTCAAACTCGTCAAATAAAGAAGAAGCGCTACTACAAGCAAATTTCATCAGAATAAAACTAAAGCAGATACGACGGTCGGCTTAAATTTATGGTTTTAGCCGTTTAAATTTGGCTTTTCGCGCGTCAAATTTGAGCTAAATTTGCACCAGTTTTTAGCATAGGCGAGCGCAGTCAAATTTAACTTCATCCCAAACAAGCTTTGCTAAAAATTACAAAATCTCAAATTTGAGTCAAATTTAACCGCGCAAATTTAGCCTCACTCGCCGCTCAGATACTCCTGTAGACTCTTAACTTCCAGCGCGCTACCGTCTTGCACGCTTTTTAGCGACTTGGCCGCCGCTAGAGCCGCCGACATCGTCGTGAAATACGGGATCTTAAATCGCATGATGTTTTGCCTGATTTTCTTGCCGTCCTCGCTGTTTGACTTGCTGTCGCTGGTGTTGATGACAAGCGCGATGTCGCCGTTTTTGAGCTTATCCTCGACGTTTGGGCGACCTTCGCTGATCTTATAGACGAACTCGCTCTCTACGCCCGCGTCATTTAAAATTTTATACGTTCCACCGGTGGCGATGATTTTAAAGCCGAGACCTATTAGCTCGCGCGCCAAATTTGCGGCGTATTTTTTGTCCGCATCGGCTAGCGTCAAAAAGACTAGGCCGCTAGTAGGAAGCGAGTTACTCGCGGCGATCTGGCTTTTTGCAAAGCTCTTTGCAAAATCACTTGATATGCCCATGACCTCGCCTGTGCTTTTCATCTCAGGCCCTAGGATTAGATCCGCGCCAGAGAGTTTGTTAAACGGAAATACCGCTTCTTTTACGCAGACGTGATTTTTCACGCGAGGCTTGAGTATGCCGCGCTCCTCGTAAACCGCGCCGTAGTTGTCGTAAAATTTAAGTGCCTCGCGCAAATCGCCCTGCCACATCACGCGCGTAGCGACCTTTGCCATAGGAACGCCCGTTGCCTTGCTAACAAACGGCACCGTTCGGCTGGCGCGCGGGTTTACCTCGATCATAAAAAGTTCGTTCTGCCCGGTCGCTTCGCTTTCCTCAGAAACATCGGCTTCGCCGTCGCTTTGCTTGTTTTCATAGATGGCAAACTGGATATTCATTAGCCCGACGACGCCCAAATTTAGCGCGATGTCGCGGGTTTGGTTTTCTACCTTTTCGATCATCTGCGCGGTCAAATTTAGCGGAGGCAGTATGCACGCGCTGTCGCCGCTGTGGATGCCCGCCTCCTCGATGTGCTGCATCACGGCGCCGATATAGACGTCCTTGCCGTCGCTGATCGCGTCTACGTCGAGTTCTACCGCGTCTTGTAAAAATTTATCGATTAGTACTGGCGAGTGGTTGCTGACCTTGACCGCCTCGCTCATGTATAGGCGCAGCTCCTCGTCGCTATGCACCCGTCTCATCGCACGGCCGCCTAGCACGTAGCTAGGACGCACGAGTACAGGATAGCCGATAGCGGCGGCCTTTTCTAACGCCTCTTTTTCGCTTGTCGCAGTGTCGTTTCGCGGCTGTTTGACGCCGATTTTAGAGATAAATTCGCTAAATTTCTTTCTATCCTCGGCGATGTCGATCGTGCGCGCGCTGGTGCCGATGATTTTTGCACCCGCTATGCTTAGGCGTTTGGCGAATTTTAGCGGCGTCTGACCGCCGAAATGCACGATCACGCCGTCTGGGTTCTCATGCTCGATCACGGCTCTAACGTGCTCGAAATCAATCGGCTCAAAGTACAAGATATCGCTCGTGTCGTAGTCGGTGCTGACGGTTTCGGGGTTGCAGTTGTACATTATGGTCTTTACGCCCATGTCGCGTAGCGCGTAGCTGGCATGCACGCAGCAGTAGTCAAACTCTATGCCCTGGCCTATGCGGTTTGGACCGCCGCCGATGATCATCACTTTTTTCTCTTTTTGCGCCGAATTTGCGTTTAAATTCGGCTCGGCGAAATTTGACGAAAGATGCGGTAGTTTCATGATATTCGTCGTCGAGTAAAGATACGGCGTGAGCGCCTTAAACTCGCCCGCGCAGGTATCTACTTCGTTGTATTCGAGGTTTATGCCCATTTTCTCGCGCGCAAAATAAATATCATTTTGACCCAGGTCGAGGTTGTCTTTTAAATTTATCAGATGCGCGATCATCTTGTCCGAAAAGCCCATCGTTTTGGCCTCTCTTAGCAGCGGCTCGTCGTTTAGGATGTCCATGTCGATGCGATCTTCAAATTTAACGATCTGCCAAATTTGATCCAAAAACCACGGATCGATCTTGCTCATCTCGTGCACTTCAGCCACGCTAAGGCCGTCTCGAAACGCCTGCGCAACGTATAAAATGCGGCTTTCGTTCGCGTTTCTAAGGCCGTAAACAAGCGCGCTTTTCTCCAAATTTACGAAGTTAAATCCGTAATAATCCTTTTCCATCGAGCAAAGCGCCTTTTGGATGCTTTCCTTAAACGTCCTGCCGATCGCCATCACCTCGCCCACGCTCTTCATCGCGGTGCCTAGATACGGGTTCGCGCCCGGAAATTTCTCAAACGTAAAGCGCGGGATCTTGGTCACGATGTAGTCGATGACGGGCTCAAAGCTAGCAGGCGTGCCGGTGATGTCGTTTTTGATCTCATCCAGACTAAAGCCAACGGCTAGTAGCGTCGCGACCTTGGCGATCGGGTAGCCAGTAGCCTTTGACGCCAGCGCCGAGCTGCGGCTAACGCGCGGGTTCATCTCGATTACGATCATGCGGCCTGTTTTTGGATTTATGGCAAACTGCACGTTGCTGCCGCCCGTATCCACGCCGATCTCGCGTAAAATTTTAAAGCTAGCGTCGCGCATCGCCTGATACTCTTTATCAGTTAGCGTAAGAGCCGGCGCAACCGTGATACTGTCGCCCGTATGCACGCCCATGGGATCGAGGTTTTCGATCGAGCAGACGATGATGCAGTTGTCGTTACGGTCGCGGATGACCTCCATCTCGTACTCTTTCCAGCCTAGCAAGCTCTCCTCGACCAAAATTTCATGTATCGGGCTGGCGTCTAGGCCTGTTTGGGCTAGTTCTTTAAATTCGTCGATATTATACGCCACGCCGCTGCCTGCGCCGCCAAGCGTATAGCTAGCGCGGATGATGAGCGGAAAGCCGATGTTTGCGGCTGCGGCTAGTGCCTCGTCCATGTCGTAGGCGTACTGGCTTTGCGGCAGATCCATGCCGATCTTTTGCATCGCCTTTTTAAACTCCTGCCTATCCTCGCCCTTTTTGATCGCTTGCGGGTTCGCGCCTAGAAATTTGACGCCGCCAAGCATGTCCGCTTCGTATAGTTGCATAGCGACGTTTAGCGCGACCTGGCCGCCCATCGTAGGCAGTATGGCATCGACTTTTTCTTTATCTATGATGCGCTTGATGCTCTCTTTGGTTATCGGTTCGACGTAGGTCGCGTCAGCGAAATCGGGATCGGTCATGATGGTAGCCGGGTTTGAGTTAATGAGTACGACGCGGTAGCCT
>CALISV010000123.1 GCA_938041615.1 uncultured Campylobacter sp.
CCGCAAAGCACCAAAACGTCGAATTCGCCCTTGTGCGATAAAATTTCATCCGCGCTGAATACCGGCGCACCGCATGTTTGCACGCTGTGCGGCTCACGGCGAGAAAACACCGCCGAAAGCTGCAAATCCTTGCTATTTCGCGCGGCAAGCTCCACGCCGCGACCTAAATTTCCATATCCCAAAACCGCTATTTTTATTTTTTCGCTCATTTTTTATCCTTGATAAATTTTAAAATTTAGCGCGTAAAACGGCGCGCCGCCGATGAAATTTTATCTCAGTAGAAAATAATAAATCACGTATAACCAACTTAAAAATCCGTGGATTATCGCCCACATTATGCTTTTATTGACTCCCCATGATAGTGCGACGGCTATGACCGTGCCTAAAGTAAATCCACCGATACTACCTTTTGACATATTTTTCTCCTTGATTTAAATTTAGACTCAAACGAGCGGACTACTCGCCAAACGCCTTTAGCTCGTCGCATACTTTGGCGAATTTTTCCTGCGCGCTTTGCAGCCCTTCGCGGTTGGCTTCGACCACGGCTTGCGGGGCAGAGGCTACGAATTTCTCGTTATTTAGCATAGCAGAAAGCTTTGCTATCTCTTTTTCTAGTTTGGTTTTTTGCGACCGCAGTCGCATGATCACCGCACTCATATCCACGCCTTCAAGCGGCACGAAGACTTCTAAATTTTCGCTCACGTCGCGCGCAGCGTTTTCGATTTTATCGTCGCAAAACTCGATCTGTTCGCATTTAGCTAGCAGCGCGATATAGTTTGTTGCCTCGGTCAAATTTTCGTTTCCGTTTAGCTTGATGAAAGCTTTTGGGATTTTTGAGTTGCCTTGCTCGATGGTCGCCTTTGCGCGGCGAATAGCTACTATGGCCTCGATCACCAGCTCAAAGGTCTTTTCTATCTGCAAGTCGCGCTCGTTAGCTTGCGGATACTCCTCTACCATGATCGAGCTTGCGTTTTCTAAATTTGAACCGCTAAGCTCGTGGAAAAGGTATTCGGAGATAAACGGCATAAACGGGCTAAGCAGCCTCATCGCCTCTTTAAATATCGCTCCAAGCTCCTTTACGCTGCCTTTGTCGGCTTTGCTAAGCTCAATACCCCAGTCGCAAAACTCGTCCCATAAAAATTTATAAATCGCGTTTGCCGCGTCGTTAAAGCGGTAGGCGTCTATGTTTTCTCGCACTTCGCGCACGCACTCGTTAAATCGGCTTAGCATGTATTTGCCAAGCTTTGTTTCGATTTTGGCGTCGCTTAAATTTGCAAATTTAGACTCGTTTAGTAGCAGATATTTGCTCGCATTGTAAAGCTTGTTCGTAAAATTTCGCACGAGCTTCATCTTTTCGTCGCTTAGCTTTATATCGCGTCCCTGCACGGCAAGTAGCGCAAGCGTAAATCGCAAGACGTCGGCGCTGTACTCCTCGATGCTAACGAGCGGGTCGATGACGTTGCCTAGGCTCTTGCTCATCTTTCTGCCTTGCTCGTCTTTAACCAGAGCGTGCAGGTAGATATCGTCAAACGGCAGCTTGCCAAGCGCGTTTTCGCCCTGAAACATCATCCTGGCTACCCAGAAAAACAAGATATCAAAGCCGGTGATAAGCAGGTTGTTTGGGTAAAATTCGGCCAAATCGCCGTCAAACCATTTCTCGTTTTTTAGCTCCTCGCCGTTGCCCCAGCCAAGCGTACTAAACGGCCAAAGCCCCGAGCTAAACCAGGTATCAAGGACATCCGGGTCTTGATGGAAATTTGCGCTTTTGCATTTTGGACACTGCGTCGGATCGCCTTCGTCCGCCCACTCGTGTCCGCACGCGTCACAGTAAAATACCGGGATCTGATGCCCCCACCATAGCTGGCGCGAGATACACCAGTCGCGAAGCTCGCGCATCCAGGCGTTAAAGCTGTTTATCCAGTGAGCCGGGTAAAATTTGGCTAATCCTTCACCGACCTTTGCGATCGCGTCGTCTGCGATCTGTTTTTTGACGAACCACTGCTTTGAGATGTATGGCTCGACGACGTTTTTGCAGCGGTAGCAGTAGCCGACTTGATTTTCGTAGTCTTCGATCTTCTCGACGTTTCCGAGCTTTTCTAGCTCCGCTACGATGGCGTCTCTAGCCTCTAGTCGCTCAAGCCCCTTAAACTGCGCGCACTGCTCGTTTAGGATACCTTTTTCGTCAAAAACGGTTATAAATTTTAGATCATGCCTTTTGCCGACCTCATAGTCGTTGGTGTCGT
>CALISV010000124.1 GCA_938041615.1 uncultured Campylobacter sp.
CCTGACCCGCTACGCGAAAGTTAATATTTTCTTCAAACGCCTATTTAGCCTGCCGTTTGCGATCTTGCGTAAAATTTTATCCGTCGGGCTTCCGAGCGCGGGCGAAAATTTGCTCTGGATGGCGCAGTATATGGTGGCTTTTGGCTTTGTGGCGAGCATGGGCGAGGCCAGCCTAAACGTGCAGACCATTTACTTTCAGATCACGCTTCTTATCCTGCTTTGCGGAGCCAGCATCAGCGTGGCAAACGAGGTCATCGTCGGCCACCTAGTCGGCGCGATGAAATTTGACGAGGCCTACTCGCGCACTTTCCGCGCGCTTCGCATCGGATTTATAGCGACTCTTGCGGTAGTTTTGGCGGCGTATTTTGGTAAATTTGAGATCATGGAGCGGCTAAATTTGACCGAGGAGCTAAAGGCCGTCATGCTGCCGCTTTTTACGCTTTCTATCGCGCTTGAGACGGGACGAACCTTTAACATCGTTATCGTAAACGCCCTACGCGCGAGCGGGGATGCTAAATTTCCGCTGATGACGGGAGCGGTGTTTATGTGGGGCGTGAGCTTGCCGCTGGGATACTATCTGGGCATCGTGCAGGGCATGGGGATCATCGGCGTTTGGATCGGATTTACCGCCGACGAGTGGCTGCGCGGGCTTGTAAATACGTGGCGCTGGAGAAGCAGAAAATGGCAATCAAAACGCCTCGTGTAAAAACCGTTTGCGTAAAATGCGGCGAATTTGACGTCGCGCTAAATTTTAAAAAAGGTGTCAAAACCACCCGCCTAAAGGTCGCTAAAACAGGCGAGATCTCAGTCTCGCTACCATTTTACGCCGCGCAAAAATATGCGCTAGAGTTCGTGCAAAAAAACTACGACTGGCTAAAATCGGCTCACGAAAAAACGCTATCAAATTTGCCGCGCGAGGACGAGTTTAGGCTGCTAGGCGAGGTTTACCGCATCAAATTTGAGCCGAATTTAAATGGCGTAAATTTAAGACGCTTTGCAGGCGATTCGGAGATTTTTAACGGCTTAAATTTGAGCTCGGACGGGCTAGACCCGCACCTTTACGGCGCTAAATTTGAGGGCAAATTTGACGCTAGCAAATTTGACCCGCAGCCCAATGATACGAAATTTGACAGCTCGGATGAACACAAATTTGACGGCGAAATTTACGCTCCGAGTTTAGCTGCGCTAGAAAACTACAAAAAAGCTTTTGCAAGGCACATTTACGGGCATTTTATAGCTAAATTCGCTCCAGTCGTAAACCGCAAAATAAACCGCGTCGTCGTGCGCAAAATGACTACTCGCTGGGGTAGCTGCAACTCGCGCAAAGGCTATATAAATTTAAGCCTAAATTTGATCGAAAAAGCCCCCGAACTAGTCGAATACGTCGTACTCCACGAGCTAACCCATCTCATCTACCCCCACCATCAAAAAAGCTTCTATGACTTTATCGCAGGGCTGATGCCTGATTTCAAAACGCGAGAACAACGGCTAAACAAAAAATAATTTTAAATATGCTAAAATAGAATATCTTTAATTTAAAGGGAGATAATGAAAAAACTTCTAATGCTAGTTGCCGCGGTTTTTGCTCTGGGCGGCGATTTTGAGGACGGCGTA
Organism: uncultured Campylobacter sp.; assembly: GCA_938041615.1. Taxonomy (GTDB): domain Bacteria; phylum Campylobacterota; class Campylobacteria; order Campylobacterales; family Campylobacteraceae; genus Campylobacter_A. The sequence goes on from CALISV010000124.1 coordinate 1,615, forward strand.
AAAGCCTACGAGAGCTCTAATTTCGTAACGGCTCGTGAGAAATTTGCGGCCGCCTGCGACGCAAACAACGGCCTAGCCTGCGCAAAACTAGGCGCGCTTTATCAGCTGGGCAAAGATATCCTGCCTGACACCAAAAAAGCGCTTGAGCTATACGAAAAAGGCTGCGAACTAGGCTCTAAAGAGGCCTGCTCGGGTGCCGGCGGCATATACGTATCAAGCGACAAAGAAAAGGCGCGTGCACTGCTAAATAAGAGCTGCGAGCTTGGTGACGGCTTTTCATGTGCGACTGCGGGATCGTATCTGCTAGAGGAGAAAAAATTTAAAGAAGCCTACGCACTCTTTGAAAAAGCGTGCAAGATAGGCGATAGCCTCGGATGCCAATTTGCAAGCGATCTAAAACGCTCAAAAAGACTTTAGTTTTACTTACTCGGGTTGAATTTGACTGTTAAATTTAACCCAAATAATACTTCCAAAACACAAGCTTCTAAAATTTACGAGAGGGTAATCAGTAGGCCGAGAAAGCGCAGGCTCTAAGCGCCTACGCCAACTCTCTTTTCCGCTTTATTTCGTATCCATTGAAATGCAAACAGCGCCGCGTAAAGCGAAACGCCGATCGCGTAAGAAATGTATTCGTTTGGGATAAACGGGATGTACTTGGCGCACATATTAGGCACCAAGGTTAGCGGCACTACGCACAAAAGTAGCGCGCGCTCGAGCATGCTTACGCGTTTAACAAAATACCCCTGAAGCGCCGAAGAAAAGGCAAACATACCCACTAGCGCCGTACCGAAAATCAGCGCCATCTCGAGCGGATTTGTTATCCACACTATGCCTTTGGCGTCGTTTGGATTGGCCGAGTTTACGCTCTCTATCAAAAGCAGCTTGTTGTTAAACACGAACGAAAACGGCAAAATCGTCGTACGCAGGTCGTAGAAAAAGCCCTGCACGCCCACGGTTACGGGATTTGCTTTAGCGATACCGGCCGCAGCGTATGCCGCGATACCCACAGGCGGCGTATCGTCTGCCAGGATACCGAAGTAAAAGACGAAAAGATGCACGGCGATGGCCGGTATGAGAAAGCCGTTTTTGTGCGCCAAAAACAAAATCACCGGCGCGACTAGCGAGCTAACGACGATATAGTTCGCCGTCGTCGGCAAGCCCATGCCTAGTATCAGCGACATTATCGCAGTGAGAAAGAGGATGAGCACGATGTTGTTTCCGGCTAAATTTTCCACGACTTCAGATAGCACTTGACCGACGCCCGTTAGCGAGATCGAGCCCACGATGATGCCGGCTAGACCCGTAGCTATCGCGATCGTCGTCATGCTTTTAGCCGCTGTCACCATCGCCCAAAATATATCCGCAAAGCCGATGATAAAGTCCTCTTTGCCGACGTCCTCGCCGTGAGCCATTTTTTTAACGGGTTCCTGAAAAAGGATGATCAAAAACAGCACACAAATAGCGTTAAAAGCCGCCGAGATCGGCGATTCGTTTGCGATTAGCAAGGTATAGAGCAAAACCAAAATCGGGATAAGATAGTGCAGACCGCTCACGAAAATTTTAAGCTTAGATATGCCTGCGCCCTGCTCCATGCCTTTTAGCCCGAGCTTACAGCTCTCAAGGTGCACGATGAAAAACAGCGACAAGTAGCACACGAATGCAGGAATCACGGCCGCGATCATGACGTTTGTGTAGCTAAGCCCCAAAAACTCGGCGATGATAAAGGCCGCAGCGCCCATGATAGGCGGCATCAGCTGACCGTTTACGCCTGCAGCCACCTCGATCGCACCTGCTTTGGTGCTAGTTAGCCCAGCCTTTTTCATCAGCGGGATCGTAAAGGTGCCTACCGTTACGACGTTTGCCGTGGAGCTGCCGCTCACCATGCCGGTTAGTCCTGATGCGATAACCGAAGCTTTCGCCGGTCCGCCGCGAAATTTACCAAGCAGCGCAAAGGCTAAATTTATAAAGTACTGCCCAGCACCCGCGCGCTCTAGTAGCGAACCAAACAAGACAAAAAGATAGATAAAACTCACGCTAACGCCAAGCGGCACGCCAAAAACGCCCTCGGTCGTAAGATACATGTGACCGGCGAGCTTGTTTAGGCTAGCGCCCTGGTGCGCGATGATGTCGGGCATATACTGACCGAAATAATCATACGCCAAAAATATCGCCGCGATGATAGGAAGCGCCGGGCCGATGATCCTGCGACCCGCCTCAAATAGCACGACAACGGCGACGCAGGACACAGCGATATCAAAGCTCGTATAGTCTCCGGGACGCTGTGCTAGCGCATAAAACTCTATGAGCGGGTAGAGTGCGGCTAGCATGCCCACAACACAGAGCGCGATGTCGTAAAACGGCAGGCTGGAGTGGGCTTTTTTATGAATTTTGAGCGGATAGAGCAAAAACAGCAGACAAATAGCAAACGCAAGGTGCGCCGAGCGTGACATCGTCGTGTTCATCGGAAAATACGCGATGTAAAGCTGAAAAACCGACCACGCAAAGCAGATAATGCTCGTGAAGTATATATAAAAGCTCGAGTTTATCTCGCGCGTCTTTACCTCGACGAACTCCTCCTTTTCCTGCGTCGACTCGGTATTTGTTTGTGTTCCGTTTAGATTTTTATCCATATTTGCTCTTTTCTTGACCTCTTAAATTTTTTCTAAAATTTGGCGATTTTGCCCGTATAAACCTGGGCTTTAGTTTCTCAAATTTGACCCGCTTTGCTTAAGCCTT
>CALISV010000125.1 GCA_938041615.1 uncultured Campylobacter sp.
AAAGCTTCATGGGCAAGACCGGCCACAGCAATATCAAAAAGGCGATGAAGGAGCTAAATATCGACATGGCGGCCGAGGTGAGCGGGCATATTTTCTTTAAGGAGCGGTATTTCGGCTTTGACGATGCGACGTACGCGATGTTTCGCGCGCTAGAGCTGGTCGCAAAGGGCTTTAACCTAGACGGTGAGCTAGATAAACTACCGAGGGTCTTTAGCACCGACGAGATAAAAATAAAAACGACCGACGTACAGAAATTTAAGCTTGTGGCAAAGCTAAAAGAGGTTTTGGTTGAAATTTACGAAAATGGCGATGCGCAAAATTTGCTAGCAGGCCTAGGTAAAATAGCCGAAATCATCGACATAGACGGAGTTAGAGTGAGATTTGAGGACGGTAGCTGGGCGCTAGTACGAGCCTCAAATACGACGCCTGTTATCGTTACAAGATTTGAGACCAAGGATCAAAATTTACTGGTGCAGCTTCAAGAAACATTTTTAAATTTGGTCGAAAATTTAAAGCAAAAGGCGTAAAAATGACAAACGTTATACTTTGCGGAGGTTCGGGCACGAGACTTTGGCCGTTGTCGCGAACGCTAATGCCAAAGCAATTTATCAGGCTTTTTAACGGCAAATCGCTCTTTGACCTTACGCTTAGACGCAACGTGCACGCGCAAAAAACGATCATCGTTTGCAACGAGGCGCACTATTTTTTGGCGCTTGACGAATGCGGAAATAAAAAAATAGACAAATTTATCCTCGAGCCATTTGGTAAAAACACCGCCGCGGCGATCACGTTTGCAGCGCTTTGCTGCGATGAGGACGAAATTTTGCTCGTCACTCCGAGCGATCATTTGATCGAGGAGGAGGCCGAATACAAAAAGGCTCTTTTGATCGCAAAAAGTTACGCAAGTCAAGGATTTTTGGTGACGTTTGGCATAAAACCTAGCGAGCCAAATATCGGTTACGGCTACATCAAGGCCGATAAAAACGGCGACGTAGAGCGATTTATCGAAAAGCCAAATTTTGAAACCGCGACGAAATTTATAAAAGAGGGCGGGTATTATTTTAACAGCGGTATGTTTTGCTTTAAGGCGGGCGTGTTTTTGGGCGAGATGAAAAAATATGCGCCAAGTATCATAAAAGACGTTACTGCGGCGATAGAGGGCTCGGCAAATGAGCCTTGCCTGCTAAAAATAAGTCCGAATTTTATGGATAAGATCGAGGATATCAGTATCGACTACGCCCTAATGCAAAAAAGCTTAAATATCAAAATGGTGCCGCTGGATGCTGGCTGGAGCGATATGGGCAGCTTTGATGAGCTGAGTAAAAAGATAAAAAACGAGGGCGAGTCGCTACAAATCGGCGCAAGCGAAAATTTCATCCTAACTAAAAAACCGACCGCACTAGTAGACGTACAAAATTTGCTCGTAGTAGACACCAAAGACGCGCTTTTGATCGCCAAAAAAGGCAGTTCGCAAAAGGTAAAAGAGGTTTATAAGCACTTTTCAAATTCATTGCCTGAAATTTGCGAAACACACACTAGCGTGTATCGTCCGTGGGGCAGCTATGAGGTGCTGGGTGAGGGTAGCGGCTACAAGATGAAAAAGATCGTGGTTAAGCCCGGCAAAAGGCTGAGTCTGCAAAAGCACTTTAAGCGAAACGAGCACTGGGTCGTCGTAGAGGGCGAGGCGCTAGTAACGATAGATGATAGTGAGATGCAGATAATACGAAACGAGTCTATATATATAAAAAAAGGACAGACTCACCGTCTGGAAAATAGGGCAAACTCCGATCTAATCGTCATAGAAGTGCAAACGGGCGAGTATCTGGGCGAGGACGATATCGTGCGCATCAGCGACGACTACGATAGAAAGTAATGGTGAACGGATGAAAAAAGCTCTGGTTTGCGACTGGCTAGAAGCCTATGCCGGAGCCGAGCGTTGCGTGCAGAGCTTTACGGATATTTGGGATGATTTTGAGGTTTTTAGCCTTGTTGATTACCTTAAATTCGACGATAGGCAAAAGATTTTAAACGGTAAATTTGCTCGCACCAGTTTTATTCAAAATTTACCGTTTGCAAAGAGCAAATTTAGGAGCTATTTGCCGCTTTTTCAGCTGGCGATAGAACAGTTTGACTTGAGTGAATTCGAGGTCGTGCTATCCAGCTCTCATGCCGTAGCAAAGGGCGCTTTGACGCATTCAAATCAGCTTCATATAAGTTATATCCACACGCCGATGCGCTACGCTTGGGATATGTATTTTGACTATTTGCGCCAAAACGGACTAGAGTGCGGACTAAAAGCGGCGCTAGCTAGATATTTTTTACATAAAATTCGCCTGTGGGATATCGCCGCGGCAAACAGAGCCGACATTTACGTCGCAAACTCAAATTTTATCGCTCGCCGTATACGTAAAATTTACTGCAAAGACGCCGCCGTGATTTACCCGCCCGTAGATACTGCAAATTTTAAATTAAACGAAAATAAAGAGGACTTTTACGTCACGGTTTCAAGGATGGTGCCCTATAAAAAGATCGATTTAATCGTGCGCGCCTTTAACGAAAGCGGCAAAAAGCTAGTCGTAGTGGGTGACGGCGAGCAGATGAACGAGATCAAAAACATCGCCAAAGGAAATGTTGAAATTTTAGGCTTTCGGGGTGCGCGTGAGACTGCGGAGCTGATGGGTAAGGCAAAAGCCTTCGTCTTTGCTGCCGTGGAGGATTTTGGTATAGCCCCCGTGGAAGCTCAGGCCTGTGGGACGCCAGTCATCTGCCTGGGTAAGGGCGGGGCGAAAGAGAGCGTGATAGATGGCGTTACGGGCGTTTATTTTAGCGAGCAAAGCGAAGCTAGTCTAAACGAAGCGGTGGTAAAATTTGAAAAAATAAGAGACAAATTTGATCCGCAAGCGATCAGGCAAAATGCGCTAAAATTTTCAAAAGAGCGCTTTGAGCGAGAGATAAAGGAGCTCGTGGAGAGTAGTTACGAGAGATTTTTAGAGGGCGAGCTATGAGTCTGCGCTCTAAAATTTTGCTAAAAGCCGTGATTGATTATGCTGTCGTTATCACTAGTGCGCCGATTTGGCTTGTGGTCGTCGCCGTCATAGCCGCAGTCGTAAAGATAAACGAGCCCGGCGAGAGCGTATTTTTCAAGCAAAAGCGAATAGGGCGCTTCGGCAAGCCGTTTAGCTGCTATAAATTTAGATCTATGCATAAAAATTGGCGTAAAATTTTAGACGACTATCTTGCGCAAAATCCCGCAGAGGCCGAGCATTTTGCCAAATTTCACAAATACGAATTTGATCCGCGCATAACAAAAGTCGGCGGGTTTATCAGACGCACTTCGCTTGATGAGCTGCCGCAACTTTTTAACGTACTTAGGCTTGAGATGAGCCTGGTCGGACCGCGTCCGTATATGTTTTACGAAAAAAAACAAATCGGTAAAAATTTAGGCAAGATAACAAGGGTTAGGCCGGGGCTTACGGGGCTTTGGCAGGTAAGCGGCAGGAATGAAATTTCCTTTGACGAGCGTGTGAAAATCGACTGCAAATATGTAGATAATTTATCGGTTTTGGGCGACATTGGGATACTCTTTAAGACGATAGGCATCGTTTTAAAGGGATAGTTTGTATAAAATTTAATCAAATTTGGGTAGAATATAAATAAAAATTTAGGCTAATTATTGATAAAAAATAAAATAATAAACATTTACCAACTTGTAAAATTCGATTTAAAAAGCAGATATGCAAAAACTGGACTCGGCCAAATTTGGTATATCGTTTCGCCTATCGTGATGCTTTTTATATACACCGTTATATTCTCCGATTTTATGAGCGCAAGGCTTGGTATCAGCGATCAGGCTTACTCTTACAGCATATACTTGATACCAGGGCTTTTTGCGTTTTCGGCTTTTAGTAGCGCGCTGGCTATAATGATAGAAACGCCCTTTGCAAAAGCCGGCATACTAAAAAAAGTGAGCACCCCGCTTTATGCGTTCGAGCTTAGCCCGCTCATCATCCAGTATATAA
>CALISV010000126.1 GCA_938041615.1 uncultured Campylobacter sp.
GGTACGCCATCTTTGCTAAACTCGTAAAAACGCTTCGAGCAGCTTCTTTTTTCGGGCTGCGTCCAGGTTTTCACACTCACTTTATCGCCCAAAAATAGCTGCCCCAGATAGTCTATCTCGTGCCTGCGCACCATCCACGTGCGGTTTTGCGCGAGATTTGTCTCGATGAGGTCGCCCACGGCGTTTGAGTGTGCGTTGGCCGCTTCTTGCATCCAGATGACGTAGTGAGCGTTGTTTGCGTGATGATTCACGTCGATGGCGTCCTCGCCCACGATAAATTCGTAGTAAAAAATTTTCATTTTCGCTCCTAAAAACGCTAAAATTGTAGCAAAAATTTAAAGGCAAACAAAATGAAAGAGATGTGGGACAAAAAGGCGGCGAGCTATCCGAGATTTATGGGTGAGCCTAGCGTTTTTCATAGAGGGCTTTACGCTAAGATCGCCGAGTTTGGCGTCAAATTTGAGAACAAAAGCGTCGTGGATATCGGCTGCGGCACGGGCGTGCATACGCTGTTTTTGGCGCAAATTTGCCGCGAGATAACGGGTATGGATATCTCGGGCGAGATGCTAAAAGTCATGGTTGAAGACGCGGCTAAATTTAACATTTCAAATTTAACCGCCGTTCAAAGCGATTTTAAAAACTTTAATCCAAACCGCGTTTACGACGTGGCTTTTAGCACGATGAGTCCCGCGATCGCGGACGAGGAGGATTTTGTCAAATTTATAAATTTGGGCGAAAAAAGGGTCTATCTTTGGTGGAACAAACCGCGTTATTCAAGCGTTTTGGAGCTTTTTTACGAAGGCTCGCAGAGAGGGTGCTTTAAAGAAAAGGCAAACTTTTTCGAAGAGTACTTGCGCCACGAAAATATCGCTTTTAACTCCTGCGTGCTCGAGGAGTCTCGCGAACAAAAACGCACGCTTGAGGAGATGACGCAAAACGCGCTTTGGCATTTAGAGATAGCAAATTTTACGCACGAGGAAAGCGCGGTCAGATCGCGGCTAGAGAGTATCGCACAGGACGGCTTCGTGACGGAAAAAATCGTCTCTTCAATGAAGCTTTTAGTTTTTTAAGATATAATCGCGATATTTATTTAAAATTTAAAAAGGATTTTAGTTGCCGCGAGCGTTTTTGCAGATATTTTCGTGCGTTTTATGTTTTTTTTGCGTTCAAGCTTTCGCCGCTTCGCACGTTTTATCTCCGATTGCTCAGCCTAAATTTGACGAACAAAAAGCCAGACTAGGCAAGGAGTTGTTTTTCGATGCCTCGCTAAGCCCTAGCGGAACGCTATCTTGCGAGAAATGCCACAACATTTACTGGGACTTAAGCGGTACGAGTAAAAAAAACGTAAAAATCTCCGCCGACGAGGAGATTAGCCCGCCAACTGCGCTAAACTCGGCGCTAAATTTTATCTTTTTTAAAAACGGCGAAGTTAAGGATATAGCCGAGCAGGTAAAACAGAGTTTGACCGGTAAAAATCAGCTTGCTAGCGAGCCGAAATTTCTAGTCCAAAAGGTAAATCAAAACTCCGTTTATAGGAAAAAATTTGAAGAGCTTTACAAAAACGGGGTGAGCTTTGACAACATCGTCGACGCGTTGGTAAATTTTGAAAAAGCCCTCATCACGCCAAACGCTAAATTCGACAAATTTATCAGCGGCGACGAGAGCGTTTTTGACGACGAGGAAAAGCGCGGATTTGAGCTATTTAAAAAAATCGGCTGTATAAACTGCCACAGCGGCGCAAATATGGGCGCAAACCTCTACTACGAGCTAAGATTTCACGCAGACGGCAACAAAACCGACCGCTACAAAGTGCCTAGCCTGCGAAACATCGAAAAAACCGCGCCGTACTTTTATGGCGGCGAGGTTATGGATCTAAAAGACACGATTAAAGACGTCGGCAAAATGCTTTTAAACTACGATCTAAGCGAGGAGCAGACGCACGAGCTTTATAAATTTTTGCTGACTTTAAGCGGCGAAAAACCGGAAATTTTAAAATGAGACACAAGATAATCTTTCATAAAATTTTATTTTTTACTATCGTTTGTATCGTATTTTTCGGTACCGTGATGACCTATAAGGCTACCAAAGACCTAGTAACCGCCTATGAGTGGAAAGGCACGATAGAAAAGGTGATGGACGCTAACGACGAGGCGAATTTCTTGCTCGAAAAAAGTTTTTTGGAGGCCGACTACGACGCGATCATGCGCCATACGGCGGAGTTTCAAAAGGCTCTAAAAAAGCTTGATTCAAGCAATCTAATCTCCTTTGAAAAGCTAGCGTTAAACGAAAAAACTTTTAGCGAGCTAGAGGAAGCGGTTGAAAAAAGAGTCGAGCTAACCGACAAATTTAACTCCGTGACGATAATGGCAAAGCTCGTTTATAACGAAATAATCTTAAAATTCGAGGCTTTAGACGGGCTGTATTTTAACGAGCTGATTCCGCAAATTTTGATGTTTAGATACGACTTAAACACTGATCTAGCGGCACCTAAAAAGCTTTTAAACGAGTATTTAAAGAACCCAAAACTAACTAAAAACGACGCAGGATTTTTATCGAGCGCGCAAAAACTGATCGGCTACTACGAGCAGGCGCAAAAGCTTTACCGCGACATAATTTCGCTCGGAATTTACAATAAACTATCCGACCTCAAAGAAAGTAGCGAGCGCTACATACAAAACGTCTTATCGAATTTACGTAGGACAATGGCGCTAGTGTTTGTGTTGTTTGGGCTCGCGTCGATATTTGTTTATATTTCTTATGCTAGAGCTAGAAACAACATCAGGCTACTAAACCGTTTCGAGCAAGCCGTCGATAATAGCTTTAACGCCATAACGTTTACCGACCTAGATAGAAAGGTCAAATACGTAAATAAAATTTTCGAGCAAAATTTCGGGTATAAATTTGAGGAGCTAAAAGATCAAAATATAAACATCATAAAGTCCCATCAGCACTCAAACGAATTTTATCAAGATATGCTAAAAACGATAGAATCGGATCAAATTTGGCGAGCCGACGAGCTAATAAGCAGAACAAAAAGCGGCGCTCTCATCCATGAGCAGGTTATTTTCTCTCCGCTTTTTAACGAAAGCGGCGATAAAGACGGCTATATGTCGATCAAATTTGATAGAACCAAAGAGATCGCGATGACAAAAGAGCTCGAAAACAAAAACAAAGAGCTGAAAAACGAAGCGCTAAAAGACAAGCTAACGGGGCTTGGTAGTTATTTTGCTCTGACGCAAAGAACGGAGCTGGGCGCCAGCGGTATGTTGATCTATATAAACATCAACAACTTTATGGATTTTCGATTTTTTTACAAGACCAAGACCGTGGATGCCATCATCGCGTCATTTGCCGAGACGCTTCAGCTTTGCATCGATACTTATAAGATGGACGCGGACATTTACAGAGTGCAGTTTGATGAGTTTTGTATCTGGTACGGCGGCGACGATACGGAGTGGGCCGTGCGTAAATTTATGGATTATTTTAAGGCAAATAGCCTCTATATCACGGTCGAGGGAACAAGGGAGTTTATCCCAAATATCAAAATAACCATCGGCGTTAGCCTGCCTCAAGACACTCCGCAAACAAACCGCCTAACTCAAGCCATGCTAGCTCACCACGAAGCTAAGCAAAACGGCGAAACGGTGCAGTTTTACACCGAAAACAGCCACATAGAGCAGCAGTATTACCACAACCAAATCATGTCGCGCACCATCGAAAACGCGCTATATAACGATACCGTGATCGTCGAGTGTCAGCCGATCTACGACGTATCTGGTGAAACGGCGCGGGTCAAATACTACGAAGTGCTCGTGCGCCTCATCGACGAAAACGGCAAGATCCGCTATCCGGGCGAGTTTTTGGACATAGCAAAGAAAATTTCGCTTTATAACGATATCACGAAAAAAGTCGTCGAGCACGTATTTAGGCTCGTGGAGAAGTTTACAAACACGAGCTTTTCGATGAATCTTTCCAGTAGCGACATCGCAAACGAGAGCATAAGAGAGCTCATCGAGAAAAAGCTACGCGTCTGCTCAAAGCCAGAGCACGTGTATTTTGAAATACTAGAGAGCGAGGGCGTGGATGATTATAAGATCGTAAATGACTTCATCAACAAGATCCGCGCCTACGACTGCAAAATTTCGATCGATGATTTCGGTAGCGGCTACTCAAACTACTACCGCATCCTAGAGCTTGATATCGACACGATCAAGATCGATGGCTCGATCATCAAAAAGCTCCCGTACGACAAAAACGCGCGCTATCTGCTGCAAACTATCATCGACTTTGCCGGAAGACAAGGTTATAACGTCGTGGCTGAGTTTGTAAGCTCAGAGGAGATCCTCGCCGAAATCAAGAAATTTGGCATCAAATACGCGCAGGGATTTTTGCTAGGCAAGCCGACCTCGCCGAGCAATATCGAGGAGTAAAGCGCGCGGTGGCTTTGCGCCGTTAAATTTAGCTCGTCTTAGTCAAATTTGCCCGCTCAAATTTGACTAATCCTGTATCCAGACCGCCAAAAATCCGAGCAAAAATATAACCAAAAATAATCCCGCCTGAAAATAAAAATTCTTTTTTAAATTTTCGTTTATCAGAGCGCAAAGCTCGGAAATAAAGATGTATAGCTCACTCACGCATATCCTTTGGGCGCAAATTTTACGTCAAATTTGCCGCCCTCGCAGAGTCAAATTTGAGTGAGCCATTAAAAAGCGGCTCAAATTTAGCTTGGATTATAAATTTGAGCTTGGCTCGTCTTTAAATTTCCTTCTAACAAAAGTGGCGCAAACCACAAACGAAACTGCCGTCAAAGCATAAAATATATAGCTAAAAATAGGATTTGCGCGCGTTTCGCCATCTTTTAGCTTTTTAACCGAAACGGCGTTTCTAAACATATCAAACATCGCGATGCGCCAGCCGTAGTATTTGATCTGCGCCCTGCCTTCGCCCACTAGGCTTTGCGCGGCGGCTTGGACGTCGGCGGAGTTAAATTTAAAATAAAGCGGCAAGCCCCAGCCAGTGTCCTCGTTTCGATACGGCATTACTTTCGTGCCGTTAATCTCGCGCGTGTAGATAAAATACACATCGCGCGTCGGCCCGTCGGCTGGATTTTGGGCGTCTATGAAGCCGTCTTTGTCCATGCGCTTGACCTCGCCGCCCGTGATGATCGCCTCGTCGTAGTGGGGAAAAGCGTAGTTTATCGCCGCGACCGCTAAGGCATGCAGAGCAAACAGAAAGCTAATGATAAAAATTTGAAGGTATTTTTTAAATTTTTGCATTTTCGTCCTTTGGGGCGAATTGTACAAGATAGAAGTTTATAATAAGCTAAGCCCCTAAAACAGGGGCTTAGAGGGGTTAGGCTTTGGCCTTGCAGCCGCAGCTTCCCGCGATAAATTTAAGAATCTGGATAAAGAAGCAAACGCCGCCGATGATGAAGATCGTATCGCCGATCATCCTTAGCCAGCGTAAATTTTGCAAGTGATCCATTTGCAAAAACTCCGCGCTTCTAGCGTACCACATGCCCACGTCTATCGCGGCGACGGCTTGATAAAGACCGATCGGAAGCAGCGACGCTAAAATCATTAGCATTAGACCCGCATTTAGCGACCAAAAGCCCACTTTCATCAGCTTGTCGTTAAATTCTTGCCCTTTGAAAAGATAAAGCGCCACGAGCCAAACAAAACCAAGAGCCAAAAATCCGTAAACTCCAAACAGCGCCGCGTGTCCGTGCACCGAAGTGGTGTTTAGGCCCTGGATGTAGAACAAAAATAGCGGCGGGTTGATAAGGAAACCAAATACGCCCGCGCCCAGCATATTCCAAAACGCCACCGCGATAAAGCAGTAAAGCGGCCATTTGAGATTTTTCGCCCAGCTTTGCGCGAACTGAAGCGAATACTGATGAAAGGCCTCGGCTCCAAGAAGCACCAAAGGCACGACCTCAAGCGCGGAAAAGCTAGCGCCCACCGCCATGATCGGAGTGGTCGTTCCGGCAAAATAAAGGTGGTGGAAAGTGCCAGGGATGCCGCCGATAAGAAATAAGCTAGCACTTGCCAAGGTCGAATAGGTCGCAAATTTTTTACCGACTAAGCCTAAAGATGCAAACACGAACGCAAGCGACGCGGTCGCAAACACCTCGAAAAAGCCCTCGACCCAAAGGTGAACGACCCACCAGCGCCAGTATTCCATCACCGGTAGCGGGCTTCTTTGTCCGTAAAATAGCCCCGCGCCGTAGAAAAGTCCCACCGCGATAGCAGAAGCCGTAAAGATAGCTAGCAGGTTTTTATCGCCATCAGCCTTAAATCCGCCGACAAATCCGCGAAGCACGAGCGCCATCCAGATAACAAGACCGACAAACAAAATAAGCTGCCAAACCCTGCCAAGCTCGATATACTCGTATCCTTGGTGTCCCAGCCAAAAGCTCAGGCTAGTATCCATCTTGCCAGCTATCGCCATGTATTCGCCGACAAAGCTACCCACGACTAGGAAAAGTAGCGCGTAAAATAGCAGATCCACGCCTAGTTTTTGAAATTTAGGATCTTTGCCGCCGTTGATGATAGGCGCTAGGAAAAGTCCGGCCGCTAAAAAGCCCGTCGCGATCCAGAAAATGCTCGCCTGGATGTGCCAAGTGCGCGCCAAAGAGTACGGGATGTACTGGGATAAATTTATGCCGTAAAACTCCTGCCCCTCGACCGTGTAGTGCGCCACGAAGCCGCCTATCATGATCTGGAAAACAAATAGCGCGAGCGCTACGAAAAGGTATTTGCCAAGCGCCTTTTGAGACGGGGTCAAATTTAGCCTTGAGAGCGGATCGGCGTCGATAGGAGCGAGCCTTTCGTGATCTTTTTCGCCGTAGAAATTTGAAAACCAAACTAGTAAGCCAACGCCCGCGACTAAAATCGTAACGCTGATAATCGTCCAAAATACGTTTTCTTGCGTCGGGACGTTATCGATTAGCGGCTCGTGCGGCCAGTTGTTGGTGTACGTAGCCTCGCTATTTGGGCGATTCGTCGCCGTAGCCCAGGTCGCCCAGAAGAAGAAATCGTTTAGCTGCTCGCGGTTTTCTTCTTTAGCCAGCGTGTTGTTTTTCATCGCGTAGTTTTCGCGTAGCTTTTGGTATTTCGGATCGTTACCGAAAAGCCCGTTGTACTCGTCGCGCACTACCTTTGCCGCCGCGATCCTCTCGTCGCTGATCGTTATAATGCCGTTTTTTAGCGTATTTGTGCGGTATTCGCTCTTTGTTAGAGCCTTGATGTTGGCTTGTTGCTCGGCGCCTAGAGCGTCAAATTTGGCTCCGTAAAGCTGAGCGGCCTTGATATCCATAAACGCGACTAGCTCTTTATGTAGCCAATCAGCCGTCCAGTCGGGCGCCTGATACGCTCCGTGTCCCCACACCGAGCCCACCTGCATACCGCCGATGCTTTGCCAGGCCTCTTGGCCTTTATAAATTTGCTCTTGCTCGACTATTATTTTGCCGTTTTTATCGGCAAAACTCACTACCGGCGGCGCTTCGCGGTAAACCTCTACGCCGTAATAGCCCAGTATCCCGAAGGCGATAGTAACGACTGCTACCAGCGCCCACCAATACTTCTTGTATTCACGCATACTTTGTCTCCTTTTGAAAATTTCGAATAAAGTTTATCCAAAATAAATTTTCGCAAAAATGATGTATATCAATAAAAGGATAAAATCTGTCCTTAAAATATTGCTTATTTTAAAAATGTATAATTACGAAAATATATTTTGGGGGATTTTATGCTTAAATTCGAGATTGTTTATAAATTTTGCCTCATTTGCACGCTGATTTTGGGGCTTAGTTTGCTCGCGTTTTCGGGGGTAAATTTTGCGCTCGGAGAGTACGGCGAGTTTTGGATGAGCGCGCATAAATTTGCAGGCTTTTTGGTTGCGCTCGCAGCGCTTTTGCACGTGATAAATCGCAAGAAAAAGCTCATTAAGCTCTCAAACGAATTCATAGACGTCGTCACTCGCCGCAAAAACCCGAGCATGTGTAACATGGACCGTATCATCGCATCGCTCGAGCCATATACGATCGCTCAGATCTCTCAAAAACTAGGCTTTGACGAGGCCGAGTTTTGCCGCACATTGCGCGAAAACGGCGTCAAATTTAGCGGTGCAGATCAAACCCTGCGCCAAATCGCTTTTTTAAACGACGAAAAGATATTTTTCGTGCTAGTTCTCATAGTCGAGGCAAAATTCGGCAAGAGATTTTGCAGCGAACTCAAATTTAAAGGCGCTAAATTTAACGGCGGCATAAAAGCAGCGTGAGCTCAGTGCAAGCGACACGGAGGCTAAATTTGTATTTTTGAAAGGGCTCAAATTTTAAAAATAATCGCAATTTTAATCATAACTTTTAACGTTTTACTTTTTGGCGGGACTACTTGGACGATATTAATCCGATTTCTACCGCTCGTGAGAATGCGTACATCAGTTGTGCTTGCCAAATAAACGACATTGGGCATTTGCGTTTTTTGTGAGATTTAAAAAGTAAATATTAAACTTGGCATAAAAATTAGCTACTAAAGGCTACTTTAAAATAACTTTTGGGAGCGATTTGACTCCCAAATTAATTTTTTAAAGTGGATTTTTTAAATACCAAATCTCGTCGAATTTTTCAATCGCAAATTTACGAGCTCTCTCTCCGCTTGCAAATTTTATTTCAATTACAAGCTCGGCATGCTTATGGTCTATCATGTTTATTTTATAAACAGAGGCATCAAGTATCTTATCTGATTTATATTTTCTAGCTCTTTTTCTATTTTTTTCTTTTACCTTTAAACCTGATTGAATACAGATTAT
>CALISV010000127.1 GCA_938041615.1 uncultured Campylobacter sp.
ATAGATTATCTAAATTTAAAGGGATTAAAAAAGAGAATTTCTTGCTTCATCTTAAGATGATAAGAGAGAATCCGCTTAAGTTTAATTTAGCCATTTAAATTTAAAAAGCGCAGTAAATTTTTACTGGCTTATCCAAATTTTATTTATGAGCGCTTGAGGTTCGATTGAGGCAATGGCGGCGCCTCAAAAATTTGGACGGGTTATCATTGCAAAGTTTAAATTTAGACGCAAAAACATACATCTGCGAGGTTTCGTCAAATTTACCGCTCAAATTTAAGCTAAATTCGAAGCCGTAAAATTTAAATCAAGCCGACCGTACTGCAGGCATCAAATTTAAACTCAAATTTGACGAAAAGCCCACACCAGCAGCCTATTTGCCGCGCCTAGCTAAATTTAAACGAGACCGATTTATCCGCCTAAAAGCAAAGTTTTTGTAAAATCAAAAGCATTAAAAAGGACGAAAAAATGAGCGATTTTACAGATTTTACGCACCTGCACCTGCACACGGAGTATTCGCTGCTAGACGGAGCCAACCGTATCAAAGAGCTAGCCAAAACCCTAAAAAAACAAGGCGTCAAAGCCGCAGCCATCACCGATCACGGCAATATGTTTGGCGCGATAGACTTTTATAAAACGATGAAAAATGAAGGCATAAAGCCGCTCATCGGCATCGAAGCCTACATCCATAACGGCGAGGAGCTAGGCGACAAAAGCACCAAGCAGCGCTTTCACCTCTGCCTCATCGCCAAAAACGAAATCGGCTACAAAAACCTGATGTATCTGAGCTCTATGAGCTATATCGAGGGGTTTTATTATTATCCGCGTATCAACAAAAAGATGCTAAAAGAGCACAGCGAGGGCATCATCTGCTCCTCAGCGTGCCTGCAAGGCGAGGTGAACTGGCATATTTTCCCGTATAGAAAAGATAGAATCACGGGTCAACTTGTGCCAAAAGATGGTGCGAGAGGCTATGAGGGCGCGAAAGAGGCCGCACTGTGGTATAAAGAGGTTTTTGGCGACGACTTTTACCTCGAGATTATGCGCCATGGTATCGATGACCAGAGGCGAATAGACGACGATATATTGCGCCTGGCAAAAGAACTAAACATCAAGGTAATCGCAACCAACGACACGCACTATACGTTTAAGCAACGCGCGGGAGCTCACGAGGTTTTCATGTGTATCGCGATGAACAAACTGCTTGACGATAAAAGTCGCCTGCGCCACAGCGTGCACGAGTTTTACGTCAAGACGCCCGCGCAGATGAGCGAGCTTTTCGCCGATATCCCAGAAGCCGTTACAAACACGCAAGAAATAGTGGGTAAATGCGACCTCGCGATAAAGCTAGGCGACGCTACGCCGCCAAATTTTAAATTTACGCTCGAGTACGCGGCCGAGCGAAATTTGAGCCTGCCTGAGCCTGATAAACGCTACAGTATACCAAACGACAGCGTGCTGTTTGAGCACGAGTGTAGGCAGGGGCTGAAGGAGAGATTGAAATTTATCCCGGCAGAGCGCCACGAGGAGTATAAAACCCGTCTGCAGCGCGAGATAGACATCATAAACAAGATGAACTTCCCGGGCTATATGATGATCGTTTGGGACTTTATCAACGAAGCTAAAAAGCGCGGCGTGCCGGTTGGCCCCGGACGCGGCTCGGCGGCGGGAAGCCTCGTGGCATATAGTCTAAAGATCACGGACCTGGATCCGCTGCCGTATAACCTGCTTTTCGAGCGTTTTTTGAACCCCGAGCGCGTGAGTATGCCCGATATCGACGTGGACTTTTGCCAAAACCGCCGCGGCGAGATCATTGACTACGTCATCGAAAAGTACGGCAAATTTAACGTGGCTCAAGTCATAACCTTCGGTAAGCTGCTGGCAAAAGGCGTCATCCGAGACGTCGCGCGCGTATGCGATATGCCCTACGCCGAGGCCGACGCGATGGCAAAGCTCATCCCGGACGAGCTTGGTATCACGCTAGAACAGGCCTTTGAAAAAGAGCCAAAGATCGGCGAGCTGATAGCAAGTAACTCAAATGCAAATAGAATTTGGAAATTTGCCCTTGATCTAGAGGGTCTAAACCGAAACGCCGGCATGCATGCCGCAGGCGTGGTCATCTCAAACGAGGAGCTGTGGAACAAAACTCCGCTTTTTCGTCAGCCAAACGCCGAGGAGGATCACTTCGTCACGCAGTATAGCCTAAAGTACCTAGAGGACGTGGACTTAATCAAATTTGACTTCCTAGGCCTAAAGACTCTAACCGTGATCGATAACGCCGTCAAGCTCGTAAAAAAGAGATTCGGCAAAGAGATCATCTGGGAGCAGGTCAATAAAAACGACCCCAAAACCTACGAGACGATCAGCAGCGGCCAGACGCTGGGACTGTTTCAGATAGAGAGCGAAGGCATGCAAAAAGTCGGAGCCGATATGCGCCCCGACTGCTTCGAAGATATCATCGCGATGATCTCGCTTTACCGCCCGGGTCCGATGGATCTAATACCAGATTTCATCAAGCGCAAGCACGGTTTAGAGCCTATCACGTACATTTTCCCCGAGCTTCAGCCGATCTTAGAGCCTACATACGGCGTCATCGTATATCAAGAGCAAGTTATGCAAATCGTGCAGACTATCGGCGGCTTTTCGCTAGGAGGCGCCGATCTCGTGCGCCGCGCGATGGGTAAAAAGATAAAAGAGGAGATGGATAGGTTAAAGGGCAAATTTATCGAGGGGGCCGAGGCGCAGGGGCTAGACGGCAAAAAGGCCGACGAGCTGTTTGAGCTTATTTTGCACTTTGCTTCGTACGGATTTAACAAATCCCACGCCGCGGCCTACACCTACGTGACCTTTCAAACGGCGTATTTAAAGACTTATTATCCGGCCGAATTTATGGCGGCTCTCATCACGAGCGAGGAGACCAACGCCGATAAGATTTCGCGCTACATAGACGAGTGTAAGCGCCTAGATATCGCTATCCTGCCGCCGTCGGTCAATAAGTCTGCCAAAGAATTTTCAGTCGTTAGTGAAGGGGGCAAGGACGCCATCATCTACGGCCTAGGCGCGATAAAAGGCGTCGGAGGCGCGGCGATCGAAAATATCTTAGAGGAGCAGGCTAAGGGCGAGTTTAAGGACATCGACGACTTCGTCTCGCGCGTGGATAACTTTAAGGTAAATAAAAAAGTCTTTGAAAGCCTGATAAAATCGGGCTCGTTTGATAGCTTTGGCCTAACGCGCAAGATGATGCTAAACAACCTAGATAACATCGTAGAGGCGTGCAAAAACGCCGCAACTATCAAGAAAAACGCGGCCGAGAGCCTCTTTGGCGACGACGAGAGTATGGGCACGGTTAAAACAAATCTCGTGCGCGACGACTCCGAGCTGGAGCTAAAAACCAAGCTCAAATTTGAGCTAGAAAGCGTGGGCATCTACCTCTCCGGCCACCCGCTAGACGAGTACCGCGAGCAAATCTCAAAGATAAACTACACGCTAAGCGATAAATTTGACGAGCTACCCGAAAACGGGGAGATGCTACTCGTGGGCAAGATCGAGGATCTCACGACTAGGATCAGCAAGAAAAACGGCAAAAAAATGGGCACGATCGAGATGCTGGATTTCCACGGTACGGTCGAGATCGCGGTCTTTGACAGGGGCCTTGGCGCGGTCGAGTCGATGAGTGCCGATGAGCGCGATTTGCCGCATGCGTTTAAGGTTCGCTACTCCAAAGACGGGCAGTTCATGCGGATAAATTTGGATAAAATTTTGACGCTAGACGAGGCTATGAGTATGGACTTTTCGCATCCGCTCGAAAAATACAAAGAGCAAATCGAGCAGATAAAACACACGCCTAGCAAGGACTTTGGCAAGATAGATAAGACCAGCGAGATCCTAGTCGTCGGCAAGATCGCCGAGATCGCTAAAATCCCTAGCAAAAAAACCGGCAAAGAGTTTATGATGCTAAGCGTCATGGATCTTTTTAGCACGTTTAAGGTTGCGGCGTTTGACTCCGAAAAAGGGCTCATCGAGAGCCTAACCGACGAGCAAAAGGACGCTCCGTTAGCATTTAAGGTGCGCTACTCCCGCGACGATCAGGGCGCTCGCATAAATCTAATCGACGTCGTAAGCCTCGAGGACGCGCGCGATATGAATTTCCAAAGCAGAAGCTTTAGGCAGCGTAAAGAGGGCGGCGTAAGCTATCAAAACGGCTCGGCCGCTAGCGAAAGCAGAAGCAAAAGAGAGCTCGAGGATCTCGTGTTGGAGCTAAATTTGGACGAAACGGGCAAGGATCTCATCACGCAAATTTACCGCGCCGCCATCGGCGAACACCGCGCCGCAGCCGATAAAAACAACAAGCGTCTGATCATCCGTATCAAAGACGCGCAAGAAGGCCGCGCGCTGGTTTATACGACGGAGTTTATCGTGGGGGATGGGTTTGAGGGGAGGGCGTTAGGTTTAAGGCAAGCCGTTTAAATTTGACGGCTTGTCTTTTGAATTTAAAGTTGAGAAGTTTGCCTATCCAAAAAAAGCTAATGAAGCTTGAAAAAGCAGCGTAAACATACTAAAACCCATAGATAAAACCGCAGAAAAGAAAAATCTGGACGTAAAAGTCCAGCCGTTTTCTTATAAATTTAGCTTCCAAAGCCATTTTTTACTTTCAAATGATACAATTCTGATTTCAATTATTAAATTATAGCTTTTAA
>CALISV010000128.1 GCA_938041615.1 uncultured Campylobacter sp.
GATAAATATGGATCTGATCTACGGCCTGCCGTATCAGACGCTAGATAGCTTTAAAGCGACACTGGATAAGGCTCTGACGCTGTCTCCCGACCGCCTGGCGGTATTTAACTACGCGCACGTGCCGTGGATAAAAAAATCTATGCGTAAATTTGACGAAGCTACGCTACCTAGCCCTAAAACCAAGCTTGAAATTTTAAAATACACGGCCGAGTTTTTTATCAAAAACGGCTACAAAATGATCGGCATGGATCACTTTGCAAAGCCGGTCGACGAGCTTTTCGGCGCGCTTGCTAACGGCACGCTTCATCGTAACTTCCAAGGCTACACGACTAAGGGCGGAGCCGATCTCATCGGCATCGGACTAACTAGCATCGGTGAAGGGCAAAGATACTACGCGCAAAATTTCAAGGACATGGACGAATACGAAAAAGCCCTAGATAGCGGCGTTTTACCGTATTGCAAGGGTATTTATCTAAACGATGATGATCTAATCAGAAAAGCCGTGATAATGAGCCTGATGAGCAACTTCGCTCTTGATATCAAGGTGGTCGAGGATAAATTTGGCATCAAATTTTTCGAGTATTTTAAGGATGATTTGGTCGAGCTTGAAAATTTGAGCGAATTTGTAACCGTAACGCCAGAAAAAATCAGCGTAAACGAGACGGGCACGCTGATCATACGAAATATCGCGATGTGCTTTGACGCGTATTTGAAAAAAATACCAGAAAATTTACGTCGATTTTCAAAAACGGTTTGATGGGCGGACATGTTTAAATTTAGCGAAATTTCAGATAAATGCGTAAAATGCGGCAAATGCATCCAAGTCTGCACGATCCACAAGATAAACTCCGACGAAACGACCTCTCCGCGCGGTTTTTTGGATCTTGTGGGAGCTTACGAGCGCGGCGAGCTAAAGCTTGATAAAAGTGCGAAAAATATCTTTGAAAGCTGCTTTTTATGTACGAGCTGCGTCGAGGTCTGCCCAAACTCCTTGCGCGTGGATACGGCGATAGAAAACGTCCGCCGCGATATTGCGGAAAAATTTGGCATCGCGTGGTATAAAAAGGCGTTTTTTTGGTTGCTTCGCCACCGTGCGGTTATGGATTTGGCGGCAAAGCTTGGCTACGTGTTTCAAAGCTGCGCATTTAAGATCCGCGAAGGCGCAATGAGCCCGAGATTTAGCCTGCCGATGGTGAAAAAAGAGCGGCTTTTGCCAACCGCTAGCAAAAAGAGCTTTTTAAACTCGCACGCCGAGTTTATCGATAACGGCGGCGATAAAACTATCGGAGTTTTTATCGGCTGCATGGGTAACTACGCGTATACGGGCATCGGCAAGGCTTTGGTTAAGATCGCGCGCGAGCTTGGGCTAAATTTAAATTTGATGAAAAAGCAGGCCTGTTGCGGCGCGCCGGCGTATTTTACGGGGGATTTTGCGACGGTCGAGGTTTTGGCAAAGCGAAATATCGAGTATTTTGAAAAAATGTTGGACGAACTAGACGCCATTATCGTGCCCGAGGCGACCTGTTCGGCGATGATAAAGATCGACTACGAGCACTTCTTTCACGATGACGAGCATTGGCGAGAGCGCGCAAAAGCGGTGAGCAAAAAGATATTTTTAGCGACGGAATATTTTGAGAAATTTACGAATTTGGCTGAAATTTTGGCTAAAAAAGGTAAAAATTTGACCTCCGTGACCTATCACGACCCTTGTCACGCTAGAAAAATGCAAGGCGTCTTTAAAGAGCCTCGCAAACTGCTCGCTCAAAACTACGAAATAACCGAAATGGACGATCCAAACGAGTGCTGCGGTTTTGGCGGCGTGACGATGCAGTCTGAAAAATATCACTTAAGCCGCGCGGCCGGACAAAGAAAATCCGAGATGATAAAAAACTCGGGCGCAAAAATCGTAAGCGCAGAGTGTAGCGCCTGTAAAATGCAAATTTCAAATGCGTTACATATCGGCGGTTCAGACGTGAAATGCGAAAACCCGATAGAGTTAATCGCAAAAGCGCTCGGCTAAAGCTCGGTGCTTAGTTTATTTTTTTTATAGTATAATGATGAGACGGTCGTCGGGCACCGCCAAATTTTGATAAATAATATAAGGAAATTCGTGAAAAAAGCGATAGTCGTCGTTTTGATGTTTTTTAGCGCACTGCTTGCAAACGACGAATATCATATTTTTGTGAGCGCTTTTGGCGACGACGTAAGCGAAAAGGCAATAGAAAGCGTGCGAGTGGCCGTCGAAAAAAAAGTAGGCAACCTTGAGGGCGTCGAAAAGGTCGTTAGCGGTAAATTTGGTAGGTACCGTGCCATCGCGATAAAAACACAGCCTCTAAGTGGAGAAAAAATTAAAATTTTAATTAATAAAATAAAAGTTAACTTAGAAAAAGAAAGAGCTGCATCGACTTTAACTATTGAAGAAGTTCTAAAGAAAAAAGAAGAAAAAAGAAAAGAAGGAAAGAATGACTT
>CALISV010000129.1 GCA_938041615.1 uncultured Campylobacter sp.
GCGTAAATTATCAGCTCGGCAAAATTTTCGCCAAGCTCAACTCGCTCGAGTTTCACTTTTTCAGGAAAATCGGCGATGAGCTTAGCATATTCAAGTAAAAAATTTTCTACCATTTTTAATTATTTGCTAGTTATTTTTGCAACCCTATCGCTAAGTTTCGCACCAACGCCCTTCCAATAAGCCAAGCGCTCAGCGTCAAATTTTACCACCTCAGGCTCAACCATCGGGTTGTAGTAACCGATCGACTCTATCCAGCCTCCGTCTCTTCTTTTTCTGCTATCCGTTACGACTATACGATAAAAAGGTTTTTTCTTGCGTCCCATTCTCGTTAGTCTTACTACTGTTGCCATTATATTTCTCCTTCTGTTTTTTAAATAGGCTTAAATTTAGCCACGCTCGTAGCCAAATTTAAGCCCTTTAATTAGGACGAGTATTTTTAGCTTGGTTTAGTAAATTACCAAGCCCTTTTAAGCCTTCTTTACCGGAAAACCTCTTTGCTATTTTTGATGCGTTTTCAAACTGCTTCAAAAAGCGATTTACCTCTACTTGAGATAGTCCAGATCCAGCAGCCAAACGTCTTTTTCGACTGTTGTTTAGCAAGTCTGGATTCTCGCGTTCTTTTTGCGTCATCGAATTTATCATAGCCTTGATATGCAAAATTTCCTTCGAGTTATCAAGGTCTATATCTTTTATCTGATTTGCCACGCTTGAGAGCCCTGGTATCATACCGATTAAGCTTTTCATATTTCCAAGCTTTTTGACACTTTCCATTTGCGATAAAAAGTCGTTAAAGTTAAACTGTCCTTTTTTAATCTTTTTATTTATTCTTTTTGCTTCTTTCTCGTCTATCACGGCGCTCGTTTTCTCAACCAACGTCGCTAAGTCGCCTTCGCCCATTATGCGGCTCACGATACGCTCAGGGATAAAGCTCTCCATATCGCCGACTTTTTCGCCGATACCTACGAATCTAAGCGGTATATTTAGCTGCTTGGCTATGCCGATAGCTACGCCGCCTTTGCTATCCGAGTCAAATTTGCTTAACACCACGCCGCTTATTTTTAGCGCGTCGTTAAACGTGCTTGCGGTTTTTACGCCGTCTTGTCCGCTCATAGCGTCGGCTACGTAAAAAATTTCATGCGGCTCGAGCGCTGATTTGATATCTTTTATCTGCTTCATCAAAGCTTCATCTATCGCTAGACGTCCTGCAGTATCGACCAAAAGTACGTCATAAAGACCGCTTTTTGCTTTAGCTAGCGCTTGTTTGGCTACGTTTAGCGGATCGGTTTCATTATCTATGCTAAAAAGCTCTATCTCGTTTGCTTCGCAAAGCTGACGAAGCTGCTCTACGGCTGCCAAGCGTTGCAAATCGCACGCCGCGACCAAAACTTTTTTCTTTCTAAGCTTTAGATAATTTGCTAGCTTTATCGTCGTAGTGGTTTTTCCGCTACCTTGCAAGCCAGCCATTAGCACGATCGTAGGAGCCACGGACGCAAAGACAAAGCCCTGGTTGCCCGGCGCGGTTAAAACCTTCGTCAAATTTGACTTTATAGCGTCTAAAAACTGCTTTTGGCCTATCCCGCTTTGCTTTAGATCAGCCTCGATGAGAGCTAGCAACTCTTTGGTAACTTTGTGATGAACATCGGCTTTTAATAGTGCTTTTTTAAGCACGTCAAGCGCGTTATTTAGCGCTTTTTCATCGTCTACGAAACGAATTTTACTAACGGCTAAACGAAACGACTCGCTGATTTGTTCAAACACATTCTACCTTTTATTTACATTTATAGCTAAAGCGCGTATTTTATTAAATTTAAGCTTTATCGCTCTTTAAATCTCAAAATTTCTTGAAATTTCAAAACCGAGCCTATTAAAATCACTGCTCAAATTTGACCTAAATTTATATCCCAGAAGCTCGATTTTATAAGCGTGCAGATACATTCTCGCGGATTTATTTTTAGCATATTTTTCATCGCCGACGATCCCGTATCCAGCGTGATTTAGATGCACTCTGATTTGGTGAGTTCTGCCAGTTTTTATCTCGACTTTTACGAGGCTTTTTTTGCCTGCGACCATCACGGGCGTCACGTGCGAAAATGCCTCTTTGCCGTTTGGCGAGATCTTAGAAAACGCTCCGCCTTTGTTTTTTAGCGTGATTATTGGTTCGTTTACGCTAAATTCCTCGCTCACGATACCTTTTACTACCGCGACGTACTCTCTTTTTACGCGGCAGTTTTTAAACTCCTCTATTGCTTTTTTTTGAAATTCCTCATTTTTCACAAGCAAAAGCACTCCGCTAGTTTCCTTATCAAGCCTGTGAAGCAATGGGAATTTATACATTTCGCTCACTTTTTCCGAGGTTAAAAATGCCGGTTTATCAATCACAATCAGGTTTTCGTCTTCAAAAATCACGCTTGGATGCGGCAGCTTTTGCACGTTAAATTTAGTCGCCGCGCTCATCATCGCGCGCGCTACGGCGATCCTTTGCCCTTTGGCGCTAACTAAGCCTGCGTCAATCAGCTCCTTTGCCTCGTTGTTTGAGATGCCTTCCTGGATCGCCAGCAGTTTATAGGCTTTTTCTTCTTTCATAAATTTTCCTCAATATCTTTTAAAATCTCGCTTACATCGCCTTTGGCGACTATTTTTGCTTTGGGTAAATTTTGCTTTAAAAGCGAACTTATCTCGTCCGCTTTTGCAAATTTTATGCCGTCAACCGCACTATACAAGGCTTTTTGATTAAATATAAACTCCCCGCTTATTACCGTGTTTTCAAACTGCGCCGCCTCAATCGGATTATGTCCACCAACATTTGGCACTAAGCTGCCGCCAAGCACGACGACGTCGCTAAATTTATAAATATTTACCAGCTCGCCCATCGCATCGACCAGCACGCACTGCGCGTCAAAGTTTTTCGTTTCGCTAAATTTAGCAAAACTTAGTCCATTTTTTGCGGCAAATTTAGCCAAAACCTCGCCTGTTTCGCCAAATCTCTCAGGATGACGCGGAACTAAAATTAGCTTGTCGTTTGCGCTCAAATTTAACTCGCGCAAAATCAGCTCCTCTTCGCCCACATGAGTGCTTGCCAGCACGACCACGCGCTCTTTTGGCTTGTCATAAATTTTACTCGGGCTTGGTAAAAAGGCTGATTTTATATTGCCGCTAACGACGATATTTTTGGCGCCGAGCCGCTGTAGGCGCTGTTTGTCTAGATCGCTTTGGGCGTAAATTTTATCTACAAATTTAAACAAATACCTGTAAAAAAAGCCAAATTTTAGATAGCTTTTGTAGCTCCTGTCAGAAATCCTAGCGTTTATCAAAATGATACGCGAGCTTTTAAATTTAGCCCAAAAAACAAGCCCTAGCCAAAGCTCGGCCTCAAAAATAACCGTTATCTTAGCAGGCTTTAGCCAAAACGGTAAAAATATCTCAAACGGCAAAAAGCGCGTATTTTGCGTGATTTTTTTCGCCTCGTCAAATCCCGTTTTGGTTACGACCGAGACTGCGGCCGCGTCTTTAAATCTATTAACTAGCGGCGCGATAGAACGCACCTCGCCGAAACTGCACGCGTGAAAATGCACGCGTGAGGCGTCAAATTTGGGATTTTTAAACAAAAAAAATCTAGCGGGGATCGAGGCTCTGTACTTTTTCTTAAAAGCTAAAATCGCAAGCGGTAGAGCCCCCAAGGCAAACGCCGCGAGGACTAAAACGTAATAAATTATTATCAAATTTAAAGGCTAGTTCGCCGCTTCTTTGTATAAAATTCGGCCGCAATGAGGGCAGGTCACGATGTCTTCACCCTTGATGACGGCAGAATAAGTCTTGTCGTTTATCTGCATAAAGCAGCCGTAGCAGGCCTGCTTTTTGACCGGCACGACGGCGGTGTTGTGCGCCCATTTGCGGATTTTCTCGTAAAAGGTCAAGATTTTTTGATTCATCTCGCCGACTAGCTTATTTTTCTTAGCGTATATTTCGTCTCTTTGCTGCTCGATAGCGCCGACTTCGGCCGAGATTTCGCTCTCGATTTTGGTCAAATTTTCGCCTAGTTCCGCGGCCTTTGCCTCAAGCTCGCTTTTTAGCGCATTTTTGCTATCTATGATTTTTTCTAGTCTTTCGACCTCTTCATTTGCGGCTTCTAGCTGCTCTTTAGCTAGCTCGTCTTCTAGCTGGAGCGCTTTTATCTCTTTTTCGGTTTTTGCCGCGCCGCTTTTTTTGGCGACGTCTTTTATCTTCGCGCTAAATTCGGCTATGTGCGCGTTGGTTTGAGATTTTTGATTTTTTAGCTCGGTCACGCTCGTAGCCGCTTCCTCGATCTGCGCTAAAATCGCCGCCTGCTCGTCCTTGGTCGCTTTTAAAACGCTTTGAACCCTCTCAAGGCGCGGGGTAAAATCGTCGATATCTTTATCGATGCTTGAGAGCTCGACTAGCTGTTCTAAATATTTATTCATCTTTTTCCTTTAACTGTATGAAAACGGGTTTTTTGAGTTGGATATTATAGTAGGAATCGGCAAAATTTGCAAATATTTTGCAAGCGACTCCCCAAAATACCGCTCGCTCTCAAAGTGTCCGATGTCTAGCATAGTAAGATTATTTTGCGCGGCGCTCATGGCTTGATGGTACTTCAGATCGCCCGTTAAAAACACGTCCGCTTTGACGCCATCTATCAAATCTCCACCGCTTCCCGTGCAAAATGCAAGACGCTTTATCGGCGCATTGCAGTCAAATTTTCGCCCCTTACAAACCCTTAAATGGCTCAAATTTAGCTTTGTTTTTACCATTTCGCAAAGCTCGCCAAAGCTCAAATTTACATCCGTATAAAGCACAAATCCATCGCGCTCTTTTGGCGCAAAGCCCAAAATTTCGCTTAGTACGTATTCGTTTAGATGGCTTAGATCATAGTTCGTGTGCATCGCGATCAGGCTTAAATTTTTAGCCATCATCTTTGCGATTAGGCTGCTTGGGTATTTGTCCAAATTTAGCGATTTTAGTCCTTTGAAAATGAGCGGATGATGCGTAATGATGAGCGAGTTTGGCTGCGCCTCATCCAAAAGATCGTCATCGACGTCAAGGCTAAGATAAACGCGCTCCACGCCAGTCTCAAACGAGCCCACGAGCAGTCCGCTGTTATCCCACTCCTCTTGACTCGCAAACGGGCTAATCTCGTCTAAAATTTTATAAATTTCGCCGATTTTCATCAAATTTTATTCGCTCTTCGCGTCGTTTTGGGCAGCGGCATCGATGCTAGCCTTGTACGTTAGCGCGCACTCTTTGGCCAGCTCGCGGATTTTTAGGATGTAGTCTTGCCTTTGCGTTACGCTGATCGCTCCGCGCGCGTCAAGGACGTTAAACGTATGCGCCGCTAGCATGCAATAGTCATACGCCGGTAGCGAAATTTTAGCCTCCAAGCAGCGCTTGCACTCGCCGAATGCGTTTTCAAACTGGCGAAACAGCATATCAACGTCCGCGATTTCAAAGTTATATTTGCTCCACTCAAATTCGCCCTGCTTATGCACGTCGGCGTAGGTAACGATATTGCCGCCTCTATTGTCCCAAACGATGTCGTAGACGCTATTTACGTCCTGCAAGTACATCGCTAGTCGCTCTAGACCGTAGGTGATCTCAGCCGAAACCAGCTCGCACGCGATGCCGCCAACTTGCTGAAAATACGTAAACTGCGTCACCTCCATGCCGTCTAACCAGACCTCCCAGCCTAGCCCCCAAGCGCCCAGCGTCGGGCTCTCCCAGTTATCC
>CALISV010000130.1 GCA_938041615.1 uncultured Campylobacter sp.
AACCGACGCGTTTAAAAAGTCGTTTGCGCCGTATGTCGCCTCGGCCATGCGGTCGTAGAGTTCGATGACCTTAAAGTCGTTTTTGCGTAGCGTCTCGACGGCCGTTATCGTCGCGGCGGCGTCGGTGAGCCTGCCTAGCCCCATCAGCGCCTCAAATCTATAAAAAAGCACGGGCGAGACGTCGGCATACTCCTGCCTAGACGCGATAGCCAGCGCCTCGTCGGCCACGCGCAAGGCGTCGTTATACTTCTGCGTCTTTATCAAAACGGAGGCTAGTTTGATGAGCCACTCCACGCGGTCGAGCATATCGGGCGTCGAGATATTTTGCGAGGCGAGCTCGTGCGCGGCGGCAAAACGAGAGAGGCGCATATAGCAGTCAAAGAGCTTAAATTTAGCCCCGATTTTCTCGCCTACGCCGTAGTTTTCGGTCAAATTTACAGCCGTAACGCAGTCGTTTTGACGGATGGCTTCACTCGCTAAATTTAGCGCCGCCTGATCCAAGACAGCGCTAGCGTCCGTATCGTTTAGATCGCGCACGGCCTGGGTATAGCGCAGGACGGAGTCAAATTTACGCTCTTTTAGATAGAGCGCGACCTGCTCTTTTAGCGCCTTGGCGCCGACGTCCGTTTTGCCGTATTTTTCGATGAGCGCGTCGTAGTGATCGTGTAGCTTTGTCGCGTTGCTTTCGTCGTTTCTGGCGAAAAATAGCTTATCTAGCGCATTTTGCACGATGGCGGCGTACTGCCCGTCTGCAAACTCGCTTTGGTATCTTTTTAGGTATTCGTATGCTTTTTGCGTGTCGGGGGTGCCTGTTAGCGCGATGCCTAGATTTTTTAGCACAGTTTCGTACTCATCGTCGTTTTTGTTTAGACGAGCGAGTAAAATTTCATAAATTCTCGCGGCGATATCGTCCATATTTTTCTCGTGAAATACCCCAGCCAGCGTCGTTAGCTTGGACGCGTCGTTTAGCAGGTACTCTTGATTTTTGTTTAAAATTTTGAGCATAAAGTCCTTGGCGCGGTCAAATTTGGCCTTGTCGATGCTGCCCTGCACGAGACTCAGAGCCGCGCGGCTAGCGACATCTAGCGTCTGCGCCGAGTACAGCACGTCCTCGTACATCTTTACCGCCTCATCCTGCCTGCCCGTGACGTAGAGCCTGTCGGCAAACTCAAGAACGGCTAGCTTGGTAAAATTTGAGTTTGGATGCTCGTTCATGAGGATATCTAGCGTGTAGTTCGCGTCACTAACGAGCTCCTGCCTAAGGTAAGCTTTTGTCACTAGATAGAGCACCTCGGGATAGTTTTCGTCCGACACGAACCGCCTCATCCACGCGCGCCCCTCGCTTGCGACATCCGCCGCGCCGAGCCCCTCGAAGCTATTTTGCGAGTCTAAAATTTTATCCAAAGCGCGCAGTCTGTATAGCAAAAACTCGCTGGCAAAAATGCTGTTTGGGTAGCGCCTTAGCGCCGTCTGGATCGTCGCTATCGTGTCGTCGTAGCGTTTGGCGTCGTAGCTTTTTTTCACATCTAGGTACATATTTATGTCGTTGCTATCGCCGCTTTCTATCGGGGCTTTGTTTAGATCGAGCGGTCCGACGCTAGGCGCGGTCATCTGCTCAAATATCGGGGCGAAATTTATCCCCGCGTTTATTTGTTTTTTCAATTCGCTTAAATTTTGATCTATCACGATGGCGTGACGTTTGGCTGCGCCGCCGTTTTTACTAAACGGCACTGCGGATGCGCCGTAGAGAGGCTCGCTAGACGAGATCAAACGCGAGCTCGCGCGCGGCACGACGTAGATACGCATGCCGCCTTTTTCCTCGCGAAATCTAACTTCAGCCAGGGCTAAAATTTTATCATCGACCTTCGGCAGCGCGCCGCCGGCAACGTCGCAAAAATACAGCTTGCGGTCGTAGGCGAGAATCTCCTCTTTGCAGACGAATTCCTTCTCGTCGCTGATGTTTATCACTGTGTAGGGCCTGCCGTCCTCTGCGCCCGAATTTACGCTCAGGCTAAAAGAAAACGCCAAAATCGGTAAAAAAAGCAAAAAATATTTTCTCATGCGACCATTATACCCTTTTTCGTTTAAAAAGCGCTATAAAAGCGAATATTACGCGCTTTTGAAGCGATTTTTTTACTAAATCTCGCGCATTAGGATAAAATTTTATTTAGCCTAAATTTAACTTTGCTATAGCAAGAAATTTGGATTTTAAAGCGGCGCGGCTGCGGATAGATTTACCAGTCTCATGCCAAAAGCTCCGCCCGCTGCCTCAAATTTGACGTAGCAAGCCCGGCTTTTAGGTTTAAATTTATAAAATTTGCCGCCTCTACGGATAAATTTATACGCCACATTTAGCCGCTTGCCGCTACGTCTCTTTTGAGATATTAACCAGCTTAAAGGCGTATCCGCTGAATTTCGCCCTGCAAAGCGCGACCGTGCCCTTCATCTGCGGCTCTAGCTTAAATTTAGCCACAACGTCGGCGCCATTAGCCTGCACACTCACTATATCACCGTCTTTTACCTTTGCAGCCGCAGCAAACGATGCCGAGCCGATTAGCTCTTTCGTTTCATCGCTCAAATTTGAACCGCCCGCCTCATCCATAAAAAACACGACGCTACCGTCAAAGCTCTCAGGTTCTTTTAACGGCGTTAGCTTGCCGTCCGTTTTAAACTCGCCCTGCTCGCCGTCAGCCAAAACGACGTTTTTACCGAGCATTTGCAAAAACTCGAATATATTTTTCGCGTCAGCATGAGCCAAAAAGGAGCCATCGATCACGATATTTTCGCACTCCTCTAAAAACTCCGCGATCTGTTCAAACTCCTCCTCGCCGACGTTGCACTCGCCGCTTAGATATCCTTCATCCAGCTCGTCAAAGTATTCGCGCGTTTGTTCGTCAAATTTAGCCGCGTCAAGAGAGTACTTACAAAGCAAAGTCAGCACGTAGCTAGTCGATCCGATCTCGCAGCGAACGAGATTTTCAGTACCTAAAATTTTATCCTCAAAGCAAGAAATATATAAAAACTCATTTTGCTTTATCTGCTCCGCTAGCTGCGGGTTTTGCTCGCAAAGCAGGCTTGCTAGACTCAAAGTTTTTGCATTTTTAAATTCGCCAAATTTCATCGTTTATCCTTTAAATTTAGCTTGGATTTTATAAAAATTTGTTTTAAGAGGGGGTAAATTTGCGCCGTTTAGACGCAAATTTGATTATTTTTTTAGGCCGAATTTGACGGCTGCTTTAGCAAGCTCGAGGGTAGCGTCTACAAATTTATCTTTTTTCGTCGCGTACGGTAAAAACAGCGGTATCTCCGTGCAAGCAGCGATATATGCGTCAGCCTCGATAGCCGCGATCGTCTCGTTAAAGAGACCCACGTACTCTTTTAGCTTGTTTGCCTTCGCGCCCTTGTAGATGCAGTCCATGATATTGGTCATCAAATTTTCGTGGATTTTCACGCACTCTAGGCCCGCGGCGATCAGCTCGTTTTCGTAAATTTTAGCCGCTGTCGTGCCGGTGGTGGCGATGACGGCGATTTTTTTAGCGTGCGGGAAATTCGACTTTATCGACGCGGTCGCGATTTTAGCGATGTGCAGGATATTTACGTCGCACTCGTCGGTTAGGCGCTTGGCAAAATAGTGAGCCGTGTTGCAAGCTATGCAGATAGCCTCGCAGCCCGCATTTTTGAGCCTCGTCGCAGACTCTTTCATAAAAGGAAACGGATCCTCGCCTCCGTGCAGGATATACGCCGTGCGGTCGGGGATCTGCGGGTGATTGTCGATTACGATGGGGATATTATCCTGGTCTTTTGCGGCGTTTGTGAGTTCTACGATCTTGGCGTACAGATCTATCGTAGCTAGCGGCCCCATGCCGCCTAAAATTCCGATTCGTTTCATGAAAAAGTCCTTAAATTTAAAAAGCCGAGAGCGAAGTCTCGGCTAAATTTGGCTCAAAATTCTTAGAGAAGAATAGGAGCGATGAGGAATGCTAACGCAACCGAAAGAGCAACCATGATGGTGCCAGGTACGAAGAATGAGTGGTTAAATACAAATTTACCGACTCTTGTCGTACCGGTATCGTCCATAGCGATAGCGCCCAAAGTCGTAGGATACGTAGGAAGTACAAATAGTCCTGAAACAGCGGCAAATGAAGCGACTAGGATCCAAATTTGACCTGAGTTTTCAGGCGTAGTCATACCTAGCGCAGCAGCGACCGCAGGCATCATAACGCGAGTGGTTGCGGCTTGAGAGTATAGCAAGCAGCTTAGGAAATATAGCGCGACGGCTAGTATAAACGGATACTGCGTAACGACGTTTTTAGCTACCTCTTTGATGCTATCGATGTGGCCGTTAACGAAAGTAGTGCCTAGCCATGCGATACCGATGACGCATATGCACGCGTTCATACCGCTTTGGAAAGTGCTGGTTGAAAGCAATTTGCTAGTGTCGATCTTACAAAGCGTAGCGATAAGGAAGCCAATAGTAAGCATAAAGCTGATGATAGCAGCGTCTCTAGAAAGGATAGGTTTTTCCACAATGCCAAGGCTCTTTGAAATAACGAGCGCATAGCAAACGACGACTAAAACGCCGATAGCAAATATCGCAACCGATCTTTTCGCATAAGGTTTAAGCTCTTGATACTCTACCTCTTTTATCTCCGAAACCGCGCCTCTAGCTAGTCTATCTTGATAGATAGGGTCTTTTGAGAGGTCAAGATCGTAAAATTTATTTACGATAAAGGCCGTAACGATCATAGCTACGAAAGTAGTAGATATGCAGATGAAAAGTAGCATCGGATAGCTAACACCAAGAGGCTCACAAACGCCGGTCATAGCAACGAAAGCCGCAGATATAGGGCTAGCGGTGATCGCTACTTGAGATGAAACGACCGAAAGCGCAAGAGGCGCGCTAGGTTTGATGTTTTGCGTTTTAGCAACCTCTACGATAACAGGGATCATAGAAAACGCAGTGTGACCTGTGCCTGCTAGGATCGTAAGCAGGTATGTAACGATAGGCGCTAGGTAGTTGATTTGTTTTGGGTTCTTACGCAAAATTTTAGATGCGACCTGAACCAAATAATCAAGTCCGCCCGCGACTTGCATCGCAGTGATGGCCGAAATAACGGACGCGATGATTAAAATAACGTCCATCGGGATATCTTTCATATCCACTTTCATACCGAGCATCGCCAAGATAACGACGCCAAGACCGCCGGCATATCCGACGCCCATTCCACCTAGTCTAACGCCTAGATAGATACCTCCGAGTAGGACTATAATCTGTAAAATCAGCATTATATCCATAGGAAAACTCCTTGTATTAGATTTTTTTACTTACTATATTTAAAAGGCGCCGAATTTGACTTCGGCGCTTTAAGACTTTTGCTCAATTATTTGCCCATGTGAGGGTTTAGCATGTTTTTAGGTTCTAGGATCTTGTCTATCTCCTCTTTTTTCAAATATCCTCTCTCTAGGCATATATCGCCCACGGCTTTACCTGTTTGCAACGCTTCTTTAGCGATGCTTGCAGATTTTTCGTAGCCGATGTATGGGTTAAACGCAGTCACGATACCGACTGAGCCGAGTACTGATTTTAAGCATGCCTCAGGATTTGCGGTTAGTTTTCTAACGGCTTTTTCGGCTAGGGTTTTCATCGCGTTTTCAAGGATAAAGATAGAGTTAAATAGCGCGTAAGCGATACCCGGCTCAAACGCGTTTAGCTCAAATTCACCTCTCTCGCTGCAAAGCATGATAGTTACATCGTTACCCATTACCTCGTAGCACGCCTCGCCTACGACCTCTGCGATGACCGGATTTACTTTACCGGGCATGATGGAGCTGCCAGGCTGCATCTGAGGCAAATTTATCTCGCCAAGACCGCATCTTGG